>JBAXBF010000601.1:0-1522 GCA_037142095.1 Chloroflexota bacterium | reverse complement strand
ATGATACCAATTCTCGATTTCCTTCTTCTACATCTTCGAAGATTTGATATTTAAGATTGATGGGAAACGCCTTTGCCAACATACTTTGTGCCGGGCAATATTTTACAGCCGAGAGCTCAATGGCACGTAATACCGATTCTTCGCTGACACTATGCCCACTAATCAGATATTCGATTGTGGCAGATGTAAATACCATTGGATGTTCTATTGTCCGTTCAGCATGCACCTTGACTTCAAATCCCGTTATAATCATGCGTTTCTTGCTCAAGATAGACATAACATCCATTGAAGTGCAGCCCCCTAAACTAATTGCCATCAATTCTAACGGGCGAAATCCATCGTTATCTCCACCAACAGAAGCATCTGTTCCCATATCTACTGTGAAACCAGAATCACTTGTCCCGCTAAATGACATTCTACCTAGCCAATTTATTGTTGCATCCATTTAATGTCCTTTATTATTTATAATTCACTCCTCATTTATAATTGGAGTTACGTTCTTTTCTAGAAATTGTTGGTCAATTCCGCCTGTCCATGTTTGGCGTATGTTTCCTTTCTTATCGATGACGATAGAATAAGGCAATCCTCTACCTTTAAATAAAGAAAAGGCTTTTGTTTCTGGATCGGACCATACTGGAAATGATAGCTTATACTTTTGAGTAAATTTTTCGACGTCATTTATTTCTTCGCCTGAAGCTATCGCGATTAATAAAAAACCCTTCATTTTGTATTTAGTATAGTAAGATTCTAGCTCTGGCATTTCAGCTTCGCATGGTGGACACCAAGTCGCAAAATTATTAACCAAAATTACTGATTTACCAATATATTGCCGTATTGATACGGGGTTGTTTTGTAAATCTCTTAACGTAAGATCGAATGCAGCCCTGGGATTCCCTATTCCAGATGTAGGTGTACTTTGAATTGTTCTGCTATAGAAAATAATGATCACCCCTATGAATAGAAAAAAGATAACGACCCAATTAGGGATACGTTTCTGTGATCCACCTTGAATAACTTGCTTATTGTCGTTGGTGTTTGTATTTTGGTTAGAATTAATTTCGTTCAAAACTATTTTATCCCTAGAAGTTGGTTGATTTTCGGTTTGTCAAAACCAATAACGATCTTACCTCCAATATCCAATACTGGTACACCCTGTTGTCTAGTACGCTTGACGATATCTCGTGCAGCGGATTCATCTTTAGAAATATCGACTTCCTTAAAATGAACCCCTTTTTGACGCAAATAGGCTTTAGCTGTATTACAGAAAGAACAAGAAGGTGTTGTAAAGATGATTACCTTGATCTGTTTTTTTTCATCGCTCATTATTTTCTCACCTAAATTATTATGATATTCGGATCTCTCTATTTTTATAATGGTAAGGGTATGTCATCGCATTTTAATTATTGCGTTAATGCTTTTTTTATTTCATCAAGAAGATGACTTTCAGGCGCACTACCAACGACTGTTCCAATCAATTTACCTTCACTATCTATAATTGCAGTATGAGGCACACCTGATACCG
>JBAXBF010000600.1:0-1535 GCA_037142095.1 Chloroflexota bacterium | reverse complement strand
GAGATTGAACGCACATCAGAATCGCGCGAAAAAACCGGTATATTCAGCGGTGGATATGCAATCAATCCGGTTAACGGGGAGCGTATCCCCATCTGGATTGCCGACTATGTTCTTATCACCTACGGCTCCGGCGCCATCATGGCAGTCCCGGCCCACGATGAACGCGACTTTGCCTTTGCGCGCAAGTTTGGCCTTGAGGTGCGCGTTGTCATTCAACCCGAAGGGGAGAATAGGGATGGCGCAACCATGCTGGAAGCCAATATTGGGGCAGGTAAGATGGTCAACAGCGCTGAGTTTAACGGGACCTTTAGCAATGACACCAAAGGGCGTAAAAACCCTGCCATATCTACTGTAATCGATTGGCTTGAGAAAAAAGGCATCGGCAAAGAAGCGGTCAACTACCGCCTGCGTGACTGGCTCATCAGCCGCCAGCGATATTGGGGTGCCCCTATCCCAATCATTTATAAGGAAGACGGCAAGACAGAAGCAGTACCGGATGACAAACTTCCGGTAGTTCTTCCAGACGATGTTGAGTTTATGCCGACCGGTCAATCTCCACTTCTGTTCCATAAAGACTTTTTGAATACAACCGATTCACAAGGCAGACCTGCCCGGCGCGAGACGGATACGATGGACACCTTCATGTGTTCTTCGTGGTACCCGTATGCCTATACCAGCCCCTATTATGATAAGGCTTTCGTCGATCCTGAAGAAGCAGCTTACTGGCTGCCGGTGGATGTCTATACGGGCGGTGCAGAGCATGCCACAATGCACCTGTTCTATACCCGCTTTTTTACAAAAGCGATGCGTGACCTGGAGATGTTCAAAGAAACCGAACGGGTGATGCATGTTAACCGCCGTGATCCAAAGAATGCGTTTGATGAACCGATGGTCATGCTGCGCAATCAGGGTCAAATTCTTGGTGAAGAACGTCCCGGGGATACTATCCAGGTAAAAGGACGCTGGGAAGGTAAGAAATTTATCTCTCAGCGTGTCGATGTGATTAATCCGAAAGAAAGTTCTGCGGAATTCGACGGCGTAAAGGGAGAACTCATGCGCCGTACCGAGAATATCTTGCAAATCGACGGCGGCAAGGCAGAATGGACGACAGTTGAAGTGCCTCCTGAAGCCGTTGTGGAAATTCCCAGTATTCAGGGGAAGAATAATGTCAACCAATTGAAACACCATCTGGATGTGGAACGCATGTCGAAGAGCCGCGGAAATGTTGTTAACCCGGATGAATTAGTTGAACGTTACGGTGCGGATACAGTTCGTGGTTACCTTATGTTTGCCTTTGACTGGGCAAAAGGGGGTCCTTGGGATAGCCAGGGCATCATGGGTGTGTACCGCTTTTTGAATGATGTCTGGCGGATCGTAACGGAGCCGTCTCCAGCTCAGGGATCAGCAGACGAGAAAATTATTCGATCCTTACGGCGTAAGACTCACCAGACTATACAGCGGGTAACCCGCAGTTTGGAGAGTTTCAATTTCAATACCGGTATGGCTGCCTTGATGGAACAAAAGAACTTAATGCA
>JBAXBF010000599.1:0-1542 GCA_037142095.1 Chloroflexota bacterium | reverse complement strand
TGGCTTCGGCACAGCCCTGGCTTTGATGATCACCTTCCTGCTCTCCGGCTTATGGCACGGCGCCAGTTGGGGCTTCGTCATCTGGGGCGCTCTGCATGGTTTTTACATGGTGGTCGAGTCCTTTTATGCCCCATTGCGACGCAAACTCTTCAAGAAATTCCATCTCGAGAAGAATGGTCTTATGCACGTCTGGCAGGTGATCTCCACTTTCATGCTGGTCTGTTTCGCCTGGATATTCTTCCGCGCAAAAACGATTGGAGATGCGCTTTATATCATCCAACACTTATTTAACAGGGAATATTTGGCGTGTGCCAGGTTTCTGATTAAGTACATGCCCGCACTTCTTCCGACACAGGATCCGTCCAAACAGCTATTGAAAAGTATGAATCAAATCTGCTTTTCTACCAAACCTAAGATTGAGACTCACTTTATTGTACCTGGCATTCCTCAATATGAATTATTTATTCTGGCTAGCATGTTAGCCGGTTACATTATCTTCACGATACTTGGGAAAAGGATCCAATTTGTCCAGCTTCCCACGTGGGCACGCTGGATGTTATACTATCTGTTAATAATTGTAATCCTTTTGTTCGCATTTCCTCAGCAGAGAGCCTGGTTTGTTTATTTTCAATTTTGAGCGGAGGAAGATGGTCGCCATTTTCATCTACATCTGGAAGGAGTAATTATTATGAAAAGATTTTCAATCAGATTGATTCTTTTAGTAATACCACTTGTGATTTTTTTCGTTTTGTTGGATTCCGCCCTGGAAAGCGCCTATCCTAACTCCTATAAACTGAAACGTATTAATATGGAAAAGAATCTCGACACCATTGAAGTGCTGGTGCTCGGCGATTCGTGGGCATGGAATGACATCAACCCGGATTATTTTCAGGAGAAGGGTTTTAACCTGGCAAACCCCATGCAGGACATTTATTACGATCAACAGCTCTTATATAAATATCTCGACCGCCTTCCCAAGTTGAAAGTTGTGCTCCAACCGCTCAGTTACCACATCCTACAATCCAATTTAATGAGAAACGGTCGCAATTACCGAGTCTGCATGACCATGCGAGAATTTCTTATTTTACCGCAAGACCTGGAGGATTTATCAAGATACCGCTTTTGCAGCCTGCTCACCAAAGAAAACGAAACCCCTTTTATCAATCTCCTTTATTGGAAACAGATTCTAACAAATTTTGACTCTCCCAGTACCGTTCAAGAAAATGGTTGGGGCAAAAACGATGCCATATCCCCAAAAAAAAGTGTGGAAAGCGCCCAGGTAAGAGTTAGAGGACTCGAGATGGCTATGGATGCAAAACTGATGCCGGAGAATCTGGAAAAATTGCGTACCGCTAATGCGAAGTTGAAAGAACGCGGGGTTAAAATGGTCTTGCTCACATTGCCAGTTACAGAGTTATTTTATCAGAACATAGATCCGGAAAAATACAACGCAATTCAAAATATAATCCTGCAACTCGCCAAGGAAAATGACATTCCCTATTACAACTACATCCACGATCCCCGCTTTTCAGATGAAGATTT
>JBAXBF010000598.1:0-1549 GCA_037142095.1 Chloroflexota bacterium | reverse complement strand
CAGCCTGATTACTGAATTATGTACGATGTGGCTGGTGGGGGTTCCGCTGGCATTTTTGGGGGTGTTCGTATTCCATCTGCCCGTGTATTGGGTATATTGTCTGGTGCTTTTAGAAGAAGTGGTGAAGGCTCTGGTCGGTTTGACGCGTTTTATCAGCAAGCGCTGGATTCATGACCTGGTACGCCAGCCGGTATGAACAAACGATATGAAGAGGTTATTATGTATGCTCATATTTCCATCAAAGGACAGATCGTCATCCCAGCCGTTTTACGCCGCAAGTACGGTTTGAAACCTGGTATGACTGTCAGGATTATGGATTCGGGCGATGGAATCCTACTGAAGCCAGTTTCCGAACAATCTATTCAGAAACTGGAGGGTATTCTCCAGGGCAAAGGTGGGCTGAAGGTTTTGCTTGAAGAGCGTGCCAGAGACTAACGTATATGGGTTTTAACGAGTGTAAATTCACCATCCAACCGGTCAGGGACATTGCGCAGCTTCCAGCTCTTCCACTGTGACTGACTCCAGATGAAGGGTTTTCCGTCAACAATGGGAGTGCCGAATTTCATCCAGAAAGCGTTATCGGGGGATAATAAATCTAAAGTGCCTTTAAGGGTGATACCGTCTTGGACCATCGATGCAGACATCACTTTGGCATCGATGGCGCCATCGGGGATTGTCTTGGGCGTCGATGTCTCGCCATAACCTAAGTCCCAGCGACCAAAGATGGAGAGTGGGTTTTTAGGATCGGTGTAGGTAATCAGAGCCTTGGCAGATTCCACATCCTTCACGGATGCTAATTTCTCCAAAAACTGGCGTCTGCGCGCTGGGCGTGTATCCATGGCTTTCAGGTCATCCCGAATCTGTTGCGAGGCTGGATAGTTAATTCCCATAATGGCATCGGGAGTTAACATTTCTTTATCATATTCTTTACTTATGCCGTCCGGTTTTGTGGTTACATCATACCCATTATTGTCATTCGACTTGAAGAATACGAAATTTTTATACGACATTTCTACCAGACCAATTTCTTTGGTTTTGGCATCTACCACCATGTAACCGTTCATGTAGGTGCCAGATGGTTCAAGGGATATGTATTGGAAAAATTCATCTATTGAGGTGGCAAACTGCTCGGCAAGGGCAGAACGCCAGAACATCCAGAGTGCTTCATTCTTTGGTTCACTATAGGTAGCATGATGGGTGGTTTCGTTGAAAAGGATGTTTTTATTATTGTAACCGAAATCCGTGAGTGAGCCGATCAGACCGGGGGTAATGACGTTAATGGAAATAAAATCTCCATTGACCCATAAGGAAAGAGCCTGTGTCTGGCTTAAAAACCCTGACCAGGTGTTGTGGGTAATGATGATATCGTTTTGCGTGCGCTTTACAAAAGCGGAACATTTGCTGGGATGATTTGCGGCTTGGGGAGAACCATCGGCTGCATCCAGAAAATCTGGAAAGGCATTGATAAAATATACATCCATAAAAGAGAGGGACGCGCTTTCATATCCCGGTTTCAATTCATTCTCAGAAAAGCTTGGCAGCCAGGCAT
>JBAXBF010000597.1:0-1555 GCA_037142095.1 Chloroflexota bacterium | reverse complement strand
CTGGCAGATTGTATCGAATGTGGTTGTTGTATCAGCGCTTGTCCAATTGCTGGGACAGCAGAGGAATATCTTGGACCAGCAGTTTTGGCAGCCGCACAGTTAAATGGTTTAAGCACTGCTCCAGAGTGTCTGCGTCTGGTTGATAGTGAAGTAGGTGTCTGGCGCTGCCATAGTGCTTTTGAATGCACGGCGGTTTGCCCATCCAATGTGGAGCCTGGCTGGCGTATCATGGACCTGCGCAAGCAGGTGATTGGCATGCGAATAATGAAGCTTTTCGGCGGATCATGATGTCCGATTTCTTTACCTTTCTACCGAAATAGCGGAAGTATTCAGAAACAGTTGTAGGGAATTTTATCCAGATAGGAGTAAAGATTATGGAATCAAAGGAGATAAAAAAAACCGGGGGAGGATTTTTGAATTGGTTTGACCCCCGTAATCGCCAGCCTGGAACCTGGGCATTTATTCTCAATCGTATTACTGGTTTGGGATTGACTTTGTATCTCTTTCTGCATTTGATGATACTTGGGTTGTTAGCGCAAGGCCCCGATGCATTTGATGCCTTTATTAAATTGGCAAGCACCCCTATTATTTTGATCGGCGAATTGTTAGTCGTGGCAGCCGGAATTATCCACGGTTTCAATGGTATCCGCATCGGTCTGACCACCTTCGGTGTCGGCGTCACGAAGCAGAAGCAGATGTTTTATGTCTTTTTTGCGATTTCAATTGTGCTCAGCCTGTATTTTGCGATTGTTATGTTCAAGCATAGTGTCTAGCCTGGATGGAGGAAATTGAGATGAATTTACAAAGTGGGCAAAAACCTGTTGAAGCCGCCGGATCATGGTTCATAAAATTGATCACCGGCGCTTTGGTCATTATTGTATTGGCTATTCATTTTATGGTTAATCACGCGCTTGCGCCGAATGGCTTGCTCTCTTATGCGGAAGTGATACAGTATTTTCAGAATCCAATCATTCCGATCATGGAGGGGATATTCCTGATTGTCGTGGTAAGTCACGCACTCCTTGGTTTGCGTGGTATTCTTTTGGATCTTAATCCCAGCCGGTCAGTCTTGCGTGTGTTAGACGCAATATTAGTGATCGTGGGTGTTGTAGCAGTTGTTTATGGAGTTTGGTTACTTGGTGCGATCGTGGCACTGGGCAAGGTGTGATAGTATGATTGGATTGGTCATCGTCAGTCATAGCAAGGCATTAGCATCGTCCCTGGTCGATTTAGCCCGCCAGGTTGCTTCACCAGATGTCCCATTTGCTTTCTCTGGCGGTGTGGGGGATGACCATCAGGAATTTGGTACAGATACGATTGATATTATGGACGCCATCCAGCGGGTGTATAACCCGGATGGCGTCTTGGTTTTAATGGACCTGGGCAGCGCAGTATTGAGTGCTGAGATGGCGCTCGACCTTTTACCGGAGGAAATGCGTGAAAAGATCATGATTTGTCCGGCACCCGTTGTGGAAGGGACTATCTCGGCGGCAGTGCAAGCAAGTCTGGGGTGCGATCTCCAGACAGCTTATGATGAAGCCCGCCAGTCGTTAAT
>JBAXBF010000596.1:0-1559 GCA_037142095.1 Chloroflexota bacterium | reverse complement strand
TATTCAACCGCCCTATCCTGTGACCACGCTTTGCGGTACACCCGGTCTGAAACAAGCGCGTCCCAAACATCCGCCATGGCAAAAATCCGCCCGGACAAAGGGATTTGATTTCCAACTAAACCGCGCGGGTAACCGCTGCCGTCCCATTTCTCGTGATGGGTATAGGGAATATCCAGCGAAAGGCGCAGAAATTCGATGGGTGAAAGGAACTGGAAGGCATAATCAGGGTGTTTGCGCATGATGACCCATTCTTCGTCCGTTAAGGGGCCTGGTTTAGAGAGGATCGCATCTGGAATACCCATTTTTCCGATATCATGCAGCAAGGCGCCCCAACGCATATATGAAATATCCTCCTCCTTAAATCCCATCATCCGAGCGATCTGCAGGGTGATTTTAGTAACCCGCTGTGTGTGTCCTTCGGTTTCTTTATCGCGCAAGTCCATTGCGCGTGACCAGCCCAAGATCGTAGCATCATAAGCCACACTCAAATCAAAGACAGAGCGCTGTAAACCGTCAAACAGAATCCAATTTTCAAGAGCGATTGCCATCTGTCCGGCAAAAGCCTCGAAAAGGGAAAGCCACTCCGCTTCGGGATAAAAATAGCGGCGGAAAAAGATTTCCATAATGCCTTTGACTTGCCCTTTAGAAATTAAAGGGATGCCTATATAAGAATTAAATCCGTCGCCAACCAGAAGATTCAGACGCGCACTGGGACTTAGCTCCGCTAAATTGGGAAGGTAAAGCGTCTTCTGGTTCAGTATAGCCTCCCCGGTGAAATCCCGCTCGACGCGCTCGAAATATTCTTGGTATCTTTTCTCAATCCCCGATGTAACCAAACCGCTGGCATTAAAGTACGACAGCATCTGATTACTTCCCAGGTACAGGACATCCACCGCATCCGCCTCCAGTTGGGCAATAACCTCTTCAAAGACAATCTCGCTCGTTAACATAAGGTCAGAACTGGAAACGATCATCTTTTCAATCTTGCGTAAACTAGCCAGCTTTCTCAATTGTTTCTTATCCTGGGCTTGGGCTTTGATACGCTCTATGATTTCTTCTGAAAGACGCTGGTTAAGGTTCTCAAGTAGCTCGGTGCGCTCGGCAACCTTTTCTTCCAGATTTTCATTCAGGCGTTGTGCCTCATCCATGGCTCGTTTCCGTTCGGTGATATCCCGGCTGCCAAGAACAATCCCACTGATCTTCCCGCCCTTCCTTTTGATCAATTTTCCTACCGATTCAATCTCCATCAGTCTTCCATCTGCATGGTAAGCCTGGTATTGGATGTTCAGGACACCCGATCCATCATTAACCAATTTATCCAAGGCTTGCCTGAATAAATCAACATGGGGGGTATTGATATAGATAAAAATCGATGTCCCAATCATATTCTCGACAGAGTAACCGAATGTCCAATCGACCGAAGGGCTGACATATTCAATCAAACCTTCTGGCGTGACCTGGATAACCACATCCTGGATATTATCCGTGATGCTGTGGAGACGGGCTTCATATTCTCTGATCTTCAGGTCTTGCTTATATTTATTTAAAGCCATTTCGAT
>JBAXBF010000595.1:0-1569 GCA_037142095.1 Chloroflexota bacterium | reverse complement strand
ATTCGTCAATTACTCCCTATGGAGACAAAGCTGTTTTTAGTGCAACGGCTTCAAGCTCTGCCATTGCGGGAGACTACGATGTCTCGGTGCAGCAATTGGCTACGGCACATTCTGTACGCGGTGTCCCGCAAGCAAGCTCGGATACGGCGCTCGGTTACTCAGGTACCTTTTATATTGGGGGGCGTCGCGGTAATAATGTTTTGGAGGACCCCGAGGATACACTACAGGGACCCACGGCGACGGAATTATCACTCAAAACGCGTATTGTAGCCAGTGATCCTCCCTCTGATCCTCCCACCGTATTCTCGGTTATCCAAAGCTTCTCTACGGTTGCAGATACAAGCGCAACAAGCGCTCTGGATTCGGGGCGTAAACAGATGGGTGATGGTGATTATCGGGTTGAGGTGCGCAAAAATGAAAGCACCTGGCAGTTCCGCATTGTCGATTCGGATAGCGGGTCAGCCCTTTCTATACGGAACGGTTCGGATACAGCAAACCAGACCAGTACATGGCAGAACATCACTGCTGGTGAGTACAATACCGGTCGCGGTTTAAAAATTAATTTTGCCGATCCAGCATCTTATTCAGGAACAGAAGATCAGGGTGTGGCAGGCGAATTGACGTATGCGGCTCAAGGAGCAAAAATTTCCGTTTTATCTTCCGACAGCCAGAAAGATATCGCCGCGAAGATCAATGCGGCAACCTACGCTGAAGGAAATGAAGTTAACGCTACCATTGTGGATCGTCGCTTAGTGGTGACAGCTAAAAGTACTGGACGTACGATGACTGCCAGTGAAACCTATGCCAATGAAGTTTTGCGTGATCTGGGTATCTTGGGTAGTTCCGGTACAGATAATATTTATAATACTTTTGTACCTGCGAACCAGACAACGTCCCAAAAGGCAATTTTCAAAGTCAATGGGATTCCCATAGAGCGTCGTTCGAATACTAATCTTACCAATGTGGCTATGGGTGTAACCCTTAGCCTGACCGGCAAACATGCTGATTGGACAACCCAAAGTGATAAATTGACGGTTACAGAAGATATGACCGCAGCCAAGACGGCAATCACCGATTTTTTGGCGAAGTTTAATGAGGTTATGGCTTATATTGATGAAGGAAGTTCGACAACGAAAATAGCAGATAATCAATACTCACGCGGCGGTTTAGCGGATGATACAATCTTTGCAGATTTACGTCAGAATCTATACTCTGCTTTTTCAACTGAGTATGGCTCTACGTACCAGCGTGCAAACAGGCCGGATCGTGCAGCAGGGGATAATGTCAGCCTGGGTGCAATAAAGAGGTTATATGATATTGGTATCAACTTAGATGATAATTTGACACCTTCCGTTGTTGATGAAGATAAACTTAATGATGCTCTAACGAATCATCTTGCGGATACCAAGAGTTTGCTGAATGCAGTGATGGGCGCTATGGATGACCAGCTCGGGCGTTTTACGGGCAACTGGGGCGATTACGGGGGGAGTTCAACAACCAGTTATATGAGCAGCATCATTTCTAATGTGGATAGTCAGACAACACAGATGACTACCAGTATTAAGGAAA
>JBAXBF010000594.1:0-1573 GCA_037142095.1 Chloroflexota bacterium | reverse complement strand
ACGCTTCTCCTTTGAGGCGGTCAGCGCCGCGATGCGCATAAGTCTGCAATCCAGGGGCGAATTTCTCAATCTCACGCTCCCAGTTGGTAACCACCGATGTGGGCGCAATCAGTAAAACCGGAGCCGATAACTTCCCGGCTGCCTCTTTCTCGCGCACCAACAGCGAAATCGTTTGGATGGTTTTCCCCAGCCCCATATCATCCGCCAGGCAGGCGCCCAATCCCCATTGGCGTAAAAACGCCAGCCATGAGAAGCCATATTTTTGATACGGGCGCAGTTCTGCGATGAGACCTTCGGGCTGCGGCAGTACTTCCATTTTCTCCGATTGGGAGAACTTTTCCAGCCACTCCGCCAGCCAGCCTTCGGCAACAACGGTCTCGATGGGCAAGCCTCCCACTGTCGTTTCCCCACCTATGCCCATGCGCATTGCATCGAGCAGGTTGATATCTCCTTCGAGTTGCTTCTTTTCCCAAAACTTTATTGCCGCTTCGATTTGTTCGGCATCCAGCGTCACCCATTGGCCGCGAATCTGCACCAGCGGCGATTTTAACATTGCCAGCGCCTTGAATTCGGCTTCAGATAACTCCGTTTCACCTAGCGATAACTTCCACCGATAACCGATCAGACTCTCCAACGACATGTGGCTTTGTGTGCTGGCAGTTTGTTTGGGTTTCATGCTGAGTTTGACACCCAGGCGTGCACCTTTTTTATTCCACCAAGGGGGAACGAGAATCCCAAAGCCCGCGCCTTCCAGCAGGGGAGCGGTCTCGCGCAGAAAAGTGTACGCGCCGCCCGTATCGATTGCCAGTTCGGCAGGGCGTTTGCTCTTCAGACTGTCAGCGATGGGTGGAAAAAGTCTTGCCGCGTAGCCCAAGCCTGCCAGCAGTTTCTCCTGGGGCTGTTCAAAGCGGTGACCGAGATGCGTCAACACCCCTTTGGTTTTTTTCCACACTTCCCCGGCTGGGATCAATAAACTGGGATCGTCCTTTGCCTGAAGCAGGTAATGCAACTGCCAATCTTCATCCTGCAAAACGGGCGCTTCGAGGCGGAAGGCAATCCGAAAGGCGGCATCCCCAGCAACATGCAGATTACGCATCCAGGCGCGCTGGCTGAAGACGAAATTCTGTATCTGGTTGGGTGAAAGTTCGATAGTCGGATTATCCTTGAATAAGGCTTCCAGCCACCGTTCGGCGGGAACGTTGTTACTCCAGGAAAATCTCGGAGCGAATGTTTTGCCCCAGGTGCGCGCCAGTGAGTCGCTGATGATGTGGATGAAACTGGTCAACAATTCACGCGGCGATAGGGTAACAGCGTCAACCGTAACCCCAGAACGACAAACGGCAGGCATCGCTCCTTCGAGCTGCGCCAGGCGCTGTGCATCCCGGGGACTATCCAGTACCGGCAGCCAGCGGGCACTATCCCCGGCGATCACAGGAATGAATTTTTGCATGGCAAGCGTCTCCAAGACCAGCCCGGCGGTTGTGCTCCAATAGGTGAAGTCAGATGAGGGTGTATAGCGTGCAGATGAATCGGCTTGGGCTGTGGATAAGGACAGTAAAACGCTCAACGCTTC
>JBAXBF010000593.1:0-1573 GCA_037142095.1 Chloroflexota bacterium | reverse complement strand
CGTACTCACCCACCCAGCGCGTCTGGCTATCCTTGAGATTCTGAGGCAAGGGGAGCAGTGCGTCTGTCACTTGGAAGCATTTTTAGGCTACCGGCAAGCGTATCTTTCGCAACAATTGTCGGTATTGCGTCAGGCTGGGTTGGTCCAGGTGCGGAAGGATGGTCGGAACGTCTTCTATCACGTCGTGGAACCTAAAATCTATGAGATTCTGGATGCAGCTCGTAATGTGGCTTGCAAAGAAGAGTTTACTGTTCTTGATATAAAGGACTGTTCATGTCCAAAATGTTCTCAGAAAGAGAGAGTATATTAAATTCGCGAGCATATTTTTTTAATCAGATAATATTCAATATTATGAATATTATCTACTGAGGTCAAATTGCTGTACGTCATCATATCCTTATTATTGTTCATTCTCTCATTCATTGCCGGAATGATGGGTTTAGGCGTCGCGTTCATTGCCACACCTGTGTTAGGATTGTTCGGCTTTGAGTTAAAAAATGTCATCATGCCCTGGTCTTTGTGGCTTAACGGGTTGACGGCTATTTCCGGCGCAGTTGCTTTCGCCAGGGCGAAGATGGTGGACTGGCGCACTGCAATCCCGCTTTTGTTCATAACAACCATTACTGCACCGGTTGGGGTTTGGCTGCTCCAATTTGTTTCCACGATCGTGGTATGGTGGATTTACGTTGCTGTGCTCGTTTTCTTAGCTTACCGGATGGCATTCCCGCCCAAGATGGACGATAGTCAGGCACCGGTCATCACAGATAAGACGCGCATTAAAGGTGGCATCTTGAGCGCCTTCATTGGAGTGTTTGCCGGTTTTCTTGGTGTGGGTCCTGGGTTTTTACTGATGCCCAGCCTGGTGTTCTTAGGCTACACGGCGCGCATGGCAGCCGCTACAAACAGCGTTATTGTGACCCTGCCATCTTTTTCGGCGTTTATCACCCATTTACCGGATGCTAGTTTCGATTGGTTGATGTTAGGCTTGACTTCCATTTTTGCCATCATTGGCGCTCAATTGGGGGCGCGTTTCATGGCAAAGCGGGTAAAGTCATTGACTCTTAGCCGGTTATTTGCATTGGCATTGATCTTATTGGCTGTTCAACGTGCTTATGTGCTTATTAAGTAATCTGACAGAAACACCAAAGCCCCCTTCAATCAATGGTTGATACATTTATTCGCACAATATCAGGAGGAGATAATCATGACAGAGTTTCTAGAAACCAAGGTGGATAAATTTACCTTCAAGGTCGCTACTGACCGCTATTATAATGCTCAGGGCGTGTGGGTTTTGATAGAAGGAAATGTGGCGCGCATTGGATTATCCGATTTCGTCCAGCAGCGCAGCGGAGATGTTGCCTTCGTGGATGTAAAACCGGTTGGGACTACACTGACTGTTGAAGACGAGGCAGTAGCAATCGAGACAATCAAGGTTACTATCTCCTTTAATAGTCCGATAAACGGCAAGATTGTGCATGTGAACCCGGCAATGGAGTCTACACCGGAGGTGATCAACCAAGATCCTTACGGGGATGGCTGGATGGCTGAGATAGAGACCAGTGAATGGGAAATG
>JBAXBF010000592.1:0-1594 GCA_037142095.1 Chloroflexota bacterium | reverse complement strand
GATGAATCACCTTACTACGGGGGGTTTCGCACTTTGTGCGCTATCTATGTCGTCTTTGTCCGGCAGCCAGCGCGCCAGCGCCTGGGCTAGCACATACGCATCGATCGGTTTGGAAACGTAGTCATTCATCCCCGCTTGTAAGCAGCGCTGGCGGTCTTCCTGCATGGCGTTGGCGGTCATGGCGATGATCGGGATTTCGTGATCGATGACTTTCGATTCGAGATCGCGGATTTGGCGGGTGGCTTCCAACCCGTCCATCTCCGGCATCTGCATATCCATCAGCACCAGGTCATAGGGTAGATTCTCAAGGGCAAACAGCGCCTCGCGCCCATTTTCCGCCGCATCCGCCTGTAACCCCAACTTCTTAAGGATACCCAGGGCTACCTTCTGATTGACGATGTTATCCTCCACCAGCAAAATCCGCATTTCGGAATCTAGCGGTAACTGCGGGGTTTCACGGACAATTTTCCGCGGTGCCAGGGTGTGCTTTACAGAGGCTTGGCTGCCGCTTAGTACGTTGGAAAGAACATCGAACAGATCCGAGGGACGCAAGGGTTTATTCAGGGTTCCCGCAAAACCGAGCGATGCAAAGCGAACCGCATCGCCTTGCTCTCCCAGGGGTGACATCAGGATCAAGTGCACACCAGCCAAATTTTCATCGTTCTTGATCGCCCAGCCCAGTGCAATTCCATCCATACCGGACATCTGGCGATCCATCAGCGCAACCTGGAACGGGTCACCCTGCGCCAGCGCATGATACAGCAACGGAAGCACATCCAACCCATCCTGGACTTCATGCGGGCGCATGCCCCAAAATGCCAGGCGGGTCTTCAAAATCTCGCGGCAGGCAGCATTGTCATCCACCACCAGAATGCGCACCCCCTTCAAACTGTCAGGGATGGGTGTCTCGTTCACACTGCCTCCCGGTTGAATCTTCAGACGGACGGTGAACCAGAATTCTGAACCGCTGCCTGCTTCGCTTTCCACACCAATTTCGCCGCCCATCAATTCCGCCAATTGCTTCGAGATCGCCAAGCCCAAGCCCGTCCCGCCATACTGGCGGGTGATGGAAACATCCGTCTGGGTGAACTCATTGAAGACCAGCCCGATCTTATCATCGGGGATGCCGATGCCGCTATCCCGCACCGCAAAACGCAGCGTCACCTCTTCCTGCGTTTCATGCAATTTAGTAACGCGTACGGTTACTTCCCCTTGCTGGGTAAATTTGATGGCGTTGCCAAGCAGGTTGGTCAGAATCTGGCGCAGCCTGCCTGGGTCACCCCGTAATAAAGCGGGCACATCAGGGTCAGCGGCGCAAAGCAGCTCCAAGCCTTTCTCATGGGTGCGAATTGCAATCGCTGCCGCAATATCATCCAGGAGATGGATCAGGTCGAAGTCAAGCATCTCCAATTCCAGCTTGCCGGCTTCAATTTTAGAGAGGTCGAGGATATCGTTGATCAAGGTCAAGAGTGACTCGCCGCTGGAGCGAATCAGTTCGGCATAATGCTCCTGCTCATGGTCCAGATGGGTGTCCAGTAACAAGTTGGTCATCCCGATCACGCCATTCATGGGGGTGCGGATATCATGGCTCATG
>JBAXBF010000591.1:0-1595 GCA_037142095.1 Chloroflexota bacterium | reverse complement strand
TCCGCCAGCCAGCGCACCAATACATGGGCTAACACCTGAGCCTGCACCGGTTTGGCTACATAATCATTCATCCCGGCCTGCAAACAGCGCTCGCGGTCTTCCTGCATGGCGTTGGCGGTCATGGCGATGATCGGAATTTCGTGATCGAGGACTTTCGATTGGCTATCCCGAATCTGATGCGTGGCTTCCAACCCGTCCATCTGCGGCATCTGCACATCCATCAGCACCAGGTCGTAGGGCTGACTTTCCAGAGACCGCAGGGCTTCCAAACCGTTCGCCGCCGTATCCGCCTGCAGCCCCAGCTTCTTGAGGATACCCAGGGCTACCTTCTGGTTGACGATATTGTCCTCCACCAGCAGGATGCGCTTTGTAGAATCAAACGCCAGCGATGTGATTTCAGCATCCGTTTTGCGCGGCGTTATGACGCGCCTTTCGCTGAGCATCTTCAGAGGCAGGGTGAACCAGAATTCTGATCCCTTACCCTCTTCGCTCTCCACTCCAATCTCGCCGCCCATCAACTCCACCAACTGCTTCGAGATCGCCAAGCCTAAGCCCGACCCGCCATACTCTCGGGTGGTCGAGGTATCCGCCTGGGTGAACTGATTGAACAGCAAGCCAAGTTTATCAGGCGGGATGCCGATACCCGTATCGCGCACCGCAAAACGCAATTGCACTTCATCCTGCGTTTCCCCTAACTTTGTAACCCGCACGCTGACTTCCCCTTTCTGCGTGAATTTGATGGCATTGCCGAGCAGGTTGGTCAAAATCTGGCGCAGTCTGCCCGGGTCGCCCTGCAAAAAGGCGGGCACATCTGGCTCAGCCGTGCAGAGCAATTCCAGCCCTTTCTCGCGAGTGCGGAAAGCCATCGCTGCCCCAAAATCCTCCAACAGGCGGCGCAAATCGAAATCCAGCAACTCGAATTCCAGCTTGCCGGCTTCCATTTTCGAAAAGTCAAGGATATCATTGATCAGGGTAAGGAGCGACTCACCGCTGGCGCGAATCATTTCGGTATACTGGCGTTGTTCTTCGTTCAGGGGGGTATCCAGGAGCAAGCCGGTCATCCCGATCACGCCATTCATCGGCGTGCGGATTTCATGGCTCATGTTCGCCAGGAACTCGCTCTTTGCCAGAGTCGCCTTTTCCGCTTTGGCTGCCATGCGGTTGGTGTTAACCGTCTGCTCCTCCAATTCGAGGTTGATTTGCTGCATTTCCAGTTCGAGCTGTTTGCGTTCGGTAATGTCCTCAAAAATGGTCGCAAACTGCCCAACCTTCGGACTGAAGGCGACCACCCGCATGTGGCGTCCGAATGTTTTAGAATAATATTCAAAGGTCTGCGGTCCACCGCCCAGAGCCACCTTGCAGTAGCGCTGAATTTGGGCGCGGTCGGCATCAGGATTCAGTTCGAGCATCGTATGCCCGGTAGTTGCTGAACGTTTCATCCCGGTATGGAGTTCATAGGCATTGTTGGAGTCCAGGAAGCGGAAATCGAGCGGGTTTCCTTGTTCATCAAGGACGACCTCGTGCAATGCAAAGCCTTCCTGCATGTTCTCGAATAATATCCGGTAGCGTTCTTCACTGTTACGCAAGGCTTCTTC
>JBAXBF010000590.1:0-1596 GCA_037142095.1 Chloroflexota bacterium | reverse complement strand
CCGCCCTCCACTTTCACCATGAAGTCTGGGTCTCAAACGTGGTCGATGTGATGCCGCATGCGGGCACGAACGCGGAGACGGTGGCATTGTTGATCGCCTTTGCCAAGCGCATCGGGCAAATCCCGATCGTATCAAAGAAGGAAAATTACGGTTATGTTTTCAACGCCATGTACAATGCTCTGAACCGCGAGGCTATCACCCTGGCAGCCAACGGCATCGCTTCAGTTGAGGACATTGACCGCGCTTGGATGGGCGTAATGAAAATGCCGCTCGGTCCCTTTGGCATGCTGGACGGTGTCGGCTTGGACACGGCCTGGCATATCACCGCTTACTGGGCGAACACACTCAATGATCCTCAGTTGAAAATCAATGCCGATTTTCTAAAGGCATACGTCGACCAGGGTTTTGTCGGAATAAAGAACGGGCGCGGTTTTTACACGTATCCCGATCCAGCGTATGCCCGCCCCGAATTTCTATTGGGTGAATAAATCATTGTGTTGCCAGCTTCTTGAATGATTTTGGTAGTCGATCCTAACCAATCCAACCCTTATAACAGGAGAAAAATATGATTATCCCTGAATCAAAAAATCCAATCCAGAGTTCCATCCGTTCCTATCTGGGAGATAGCTTCAGTATGCCGGCACTATCCCCCGAGCTTGCCCCGCCGCCCTACCACTATAAAGATGACCACATGCTCAATATCCTCTTTAAGACCGATCCAGCTTTAGTGGAGAAATGGGTGCCCTTACCCCTGAAGCCTGATCCATCCCTGCCCATCTTATTTTATGTGGGCAAACTGACGATTGCAAATTATGGTTTAAGTTATAACGAAGCTGCTCTGGCGGTACCTGTCCTGGATTCATCCGGCAAGCAAGGTTTTTATCCGCTTGTCCTCTATCTGGATCAGACCAACCCGATCATCGGCGGGCGCGAAACCTACGGTTATCCCAAGAAAGAAGCGGAGAAGATCACCTTCGAAGAGCAAAACGGTATGCTGTCTGGCGGTATCACCCGCTATGGCTTCCCGATTATCACGTACAAATTCGAAACCCTTCAGAAAGTTTCCCCCATTCCGCCGCGTGTGGTGGCTCCCTGGTATCTCTTGAAATTCATTCCCTCGGCAGAGAAAGATGCGCCGCCGGATGTCTTAAAGTTAATCACCATGGATTTCGAACCCTACACGGTCAGAGAATTAACTGTTGGCAAAGGCACCTTGGAATTTGGCAATTCACCCTATGACGCTTTATTGAGCAAGATTCCGGTTACCGAAATTCTATACAGCGAATTGATTGTCAGTGATTTTTCCATGGACTATGCTAAGGTCGTCCATGATTATCTGGCTGGAGGGGCTGTGTAGGCTCCCCTAATCGTCCGCCAGCGTTTGGGCTATACATGCCATCACCCTTGGATCGGATGCGATCCAGGGGTGAATCAGCACCGCAAAAGTGCGGTTGTCCGCCTGGCTAAGCTGGGAACTGGATGCCGGTACGATCATCAAATCCAGCGGTGACCAGAAGGAATGGACGCTTACCTTTCCCCAGGGATCCGGATCGCCATTCAAGTCCCGCAGCAAGCTGCTGCCCGGGCGCATCTGGC
>JBAXBF010000589.1:0-1609 GCA_037142095.1 Chloroflexota bacterium | reverse complement strand
CAAGTTGGTCATCCCGATCACGCCATTCATGGGGGTGCGGATATCATGGCTCATGTTTGCCAGGAACGCGCTCTTTGCCAGGGTCGCCTTTTCGGCTTTTGCCGCCAACTGCTCGGTGAAATCCATCTGCTGTTCCAATTCAGCATTGATCCGTTCCAGCTCTTCTTCTGCCTGTTTACGTTCAGTGATGTCCATATCGGAGCCGCGGTAACCAAGCAATGTGCCGTTGCCGTCCAGCATCGGGATACCGTTGGTAGACATCCACAGGATACGTACATCTTTGGTCTGAACCTGATTCTCCAAATTGCGAAACGATTCTTTGCGCTTAAATACTTCGAAGGCTGCTTTCGCAAATGCCTCACGATCTTCTTCCGGATGAATATCATAAAAGTACAGCTTATTGATGATATCTTCAGGCTTGTATCCCAAAACGATTTCCACGACTTGACTGATATAGGTATATCGTCCCAGCGCATCCACCTCCCAGGCAATGCTGCGGCTCTGTTCTGCCAGTTGGTCATAACGCTGGTTGCTCTCGCGCAGGGCTTGCTCTTCGTAGATGCGCTCGGTGATATCGCGCAGGATGCCCTCATGGAAGATCACCTGGCCCTGCGCATCACAAATAAATTGGGCATGATCCTCCACCCATATTTCCGAGCCATCCTTGCGCCGCATACGGTAAATTTCGGCTGCATTCTGGCTTTGATTAAGGAGGGCATGTTTCCGGTCTTCCGGTGAGAAATACAGCGTCTGCCTGATATCCAATGCCAGCATCTCATCCTGGCTGGCATAGCCGAACATCTGCACCATCGCCGGATTGACGCTGACGAATCTGCCTTCCGCCGTGCTGCGGTACACTCCATCTGCCATATTGTCATGCAAAGAGCGGAAACGCTGCTCCGATTCGCGCAAGGCATCCTCTGTCAGCTTGCGCTGGGATATGTCGATAAAGGTCGTATGGATCGCCGGACGCCCGCCAAAATCGGACATATTCGCTGTGATCGATACCCAGAATTCACGCCCATCGAATTTACCCATGTATACTTCATGGTCGGTTACCTGCTGGGCGCGGACGAGACTCAAAAAAGGAGAGCGTTCCTTTGAATCCGTATAGCTGGCGCGGGGATTGCTTCCAATAAGCGTTTCCAAGGGCATCTTAAAGAGATTCGCCGCATGGCTGTTGGCATACAACACTTCGCCGGTTTCCAGGTCGGTCACAGAAATAGCCAGCGGGGCATTGTCCGCCAACAGGCGGAAGCGCTCTTCACTCTGGCGCAGGGTTTCTTCGAGTTTCTTGCGCTCGCTCAAATCGTGGAAGGGGAACAGGCGGACTCCTGGCACTTTTTTGTAACGCTGGGCATAGACCGCTACCCAGATCAAGATGATAGCAGCTAACAACAATGGGACAGCATACGGCGTAAAAATCATCATAATTCCAATCGCAATAAATAAAATCCCCACGCTGGAGCGAGGGAAATCTTATTTAAGGAAAGCCTCATATTTCAATTATTTAATCGGATCAAAAACAAAGTTCTAATTCAAAAAAGGTACCAGAGCCATTCTGTACGGTGATGCATTATAGCCGATAGGTGAGAAATTGTCATCAGTA
>JBAXBF010000588.1:0-1615 GCA_037142095.1 Chloroflexota bacterium | reverse complement strand
AGCAGATTCGAATGTCCGCGCCAGCGGACTTCAGGCACACGCGTAGGATCATCCTTGGGGAAGTAGTTACGCGGCACCTGGATCGGCAGATTTTTGGCAACGTCACGGTCATATTCTGCTTTCAGCGTCAACGGATCGTACTCCGAGTGACCGGTCACGAAAATTTGGCGATGGTTGCGCGATGCGGCGATATAGACCCCGGCTTCTTCAGAAGTCGCCAGTAAGCTCAGCCCCGGCACTTTCTTGATATCATCCTCGCGCACTTCGGTATGGCGCGAATGGGGCGCATAGAAGACATCATCAAAGCCGCGCATCAATATTTCATTTTTGACCAGCACATTATGCGGAAACACACCAAACATCTTTTGGGATAGCGGATATTTTGGTACACCGTAGAAATGATACATCCCTGCCTGGGCACCCCAACAAATATAAAAAGTCGAATAAACATTCTCTAACGACCAGTCCATCAAATCGACCAGTTCACCCCAATAGTCCACTTCTTCAAAAGGCATCTGCTCCACCGGCGCGCCGGTGATGATCAATCCATCAAATTTACGGTGTTTTATCTCGTCAAATGTCTGGTAAAAAGCCACGAGATGCTCAACCGGCGTATTCTTAGATTCATGTGACCCCATATGCAGCAGGGTAATATTCACTTGCAAGGGGTTATTCCCCAGCAAGCGTAGAATCTGGGTCTCCGTGGAAATCTTGGTCGGCATCAAGTTCAGAATAGCAATCTCCAAGGGGCGGATATCTTGATGCAAAGCACGCTTCTCCGTCATGACGAAGATGTTTTCATCCATCAACGTTTTACGGGCAGGTAAATCGTCAGCTATGTTAACCGGCATGGTTTTCTCCTCTTATAATAAGAAACTTATGTCTTGGCAAGCGCCTTATTCAAATCCCAGAGAATATCCTCGATATCCTCGATTCCGATACTCAAGCGGATGAAATCGGGGGAAACGCCGGCGCTGATTTGCTGTTCTTCATTCAACTGCGAGTGGGTTGTACTGGCAGGATGGATAGCAAGGCTCTTGGCATCGCCCACATTCGCGAGGTGGCTGAATAGTTTCAGGTTATTAATGAATTTCTTGCCTGCTTCCAGACCGCCCTTGACTCCAAAGCCCATAATAGCTCCGGGTCCCTTGGGCAAATATTTCTGCGCTCGGGCATAATCGGGATGGCTCTTTAACCCCGGAAAAGTTACCCAACTGACTTTAGGATTCTTTTCCAAAAATTCAGCGACCGCCTGTGCGTTCTGCACATGGCGATCCATGCGCAGGCTGAGAGTCTCCAAACCCTGTAAAAAGAGCCAGGAATTAAGCGGCGATTGGCAGGCGCCAACATCACGCAAAACCTGAACACGCGCCTTGATGATAAACGCCGCCGCACCCAGGGAAGCAAAAACCAAGCCATGATAACTGAGATCCGGTTGGGTGAAATTTGGAAAACGTCCGCTGCCTGCCCAATCAAAGTTACCACCGTCAACGATCATACCACCGATGGAGGTACCGTGCCCGCCAATAAACTTGGTAGTAGAATGGGTAACAATATTCGCACCCCACTCAAAGGGACGACATAGGTATGGAGTGGCAAAGGTGCTATCGATCAT
>JBAXBF010000587.1:0-1618 GCA_037142095.1 Chloroflexota bacterium | reverse complement strand
GGTAAAGGAATAAATAATCATGGGCTTATCTATACAACAGTACGCAGAAATCAAAGATTTACTCTCCCAGAAAATTAAACATAAATTAACTCAATATCGACCTGAATCAAACAGTATGCCATTCCAATTCCGATTATTGGGCAAAGATCGTATGGCATTGTTCTCGTTTATTCAATCTATTAATACTATGCTGGGTGCATCGATTTTTGAACAAGTGGCATGTATCATTGCGTTACCTCATTTTAAACGAGTTGAGCGTCAGTACACAGGTTTTTCAGGAAAAATTAGCGAACAAGCGCAATATTTGATCCAAGAAATTATGGACGATCTTATTGCTAATAGGATTGAGTCGAATAAATCAATGGAAACGGCTAAGATTCTTGCTGTAGCACAACAAGGGAAGATGAAGCAAGTAAAAATACCCACCATTGATCTTTTTCTCATATCTTTTGAAAATAGTGAATTCTATTTTGATTTGAAAACAGCTAAGCCTAATAAAGGCGATTTTGAGAAATTTAAACGTCAATTACTAGAATGGGTTGCATTACGTGGTGTTGAAACTTCAACAGTAGATATTAAAACTCTATTGGCGATTCCATATAACCCTTACGAACCGGAACCTTATGAGCGTTGGACGAATAGAGGTGTCTTTGATTGGGAAAATGAATTGATGGTTGCTGATAAATTTTGGGATTTTCTGGGTGGAGAAAATACATATGTCGATCTATTACGTGTGTTTGAGGATGTAGGAATTACTTTACGCCCAGAAATTGATGCTAGATTCGCTAAATTTTAGTTCTAATATGCGTTACTACGAAAATAGGAATATGAGAAATGGAATCTTTAAATCGAAGAGATCTTCATGAATATATAGATGAAAATATTATAGATTTTCTTTGTTGCAGAATTGAAATTATGAAAAAAATAACTCTATATGAGTTATTAGATAAAAATTTTTATCTTCTCAGAGCGAAAAGAAGTACTGGTCAAGCATATGCCATGATTCAGGAAATGTTAGATGTCTATATTGTTCCTGTTGAAGAAGGATTTTTTGGGGATTTTTTAAAGGATTTAGCTATCTTCGTTGCTCTAAGAACCACTGGTGGGGATAAATCATGTGTTCCTGGAATCGATCTGGAGTTCTTCAACAAGGGAATCCATTATTTGGTATCAATTAAATCATGTATTAATTGGGGTAATAGTTCCCAACAGCATTGTCTTGAAGAGGATTTTAAGAAAGCGGTAATAGGAGGACAGCAGTCCAAATTCGTAGTGGAAACAAAGCCTGTATTGGGAATCTGTTATGGCAAAACACGAACTGAATACATGAATGGTTATTTAAAAGTTGTTGGACAAAACTTCTGGTATTTCATCAGTGAAAATATAGATTTATACACAGACATTGTCGAACTTATAGGGCATCGATCACAAGAACATAAAAGAGAAATAGATTATCCTAAAGAGATGGGAGGTATTGCGAGCCGTTTAACGCGGCAGTTTTTTGACGAATTTTGTACTCCCGATCTGCAAATCGATTGGGTCAAGTTGGTCGAATTCAATAGTGGTAACTTTGACCTTGATCACTTTGGCAAAGAGTAGGATTGGGGCTTGAATTCAT
>JBAXBF010000586.1:0-1624 GCA_037142095.1 Chloroflexota bacterium | reverse complement strand
TGCGCAGCCTTTATCTCTATGACCAAGGGAAACGCCTGGAGGTTGTTCCAACAATGCCCAGACCCGACGGCATGTTTAGCAAAATGAGAAACACGCGCCAGCCGCAGGTGTGGAATACAAAGGAAGAAGGACTGGCACTCAGCGGAGGGATGCTGGTTCCCGGAACAGCGGCAAGCAAATCCGGTGTATTCATCCCAATTATCAGCAACGACCGGGTGATCGGCATCGTCGGATTGGAGAATTACGAGCGCGAATATGCCTTCAGTGAAGCCGATGTGCGCCTGCTGAACACGGTCACCGCCTCACTGGGGGCAGCCCTGGAAAACGCTTACCTCTTCAGCGAAACGGAACGCCTGCTTAAGGCAACCGAACAAAGCAACGCCGAACTCGCCATCATCAATAGCTTACAGGAAGGATTAGTATCCAAACTGGACGTGCAGGCGATCTATGAACTGATCGGGGAAAAGGTGCGCGAATTCTTCAAGGTGGAAATTTTAGACATTGTGATCTACGATGAGAGTACTCATTTGATGTCCATGCCCTATTCCTATGAAAAAGGGGATCGCAGTGTCTTTACCCCGCGCCCACCGTATGGTTTTCGTCAGGAAGTCATCCAAAGCCGCATGCCGCTCTTGATTAACGAGAAATTCGTTGAAAAGGCAGCAGAACACAACAACCCATTGGTCACCGGGGAATGGCCAAAATCGGCTCTATTCGTCCCATTGGTAGTCGATAATAAAGTCAAGGGCATTATTTCCATCCAGGATTTGGATCAGGAGAACGCTTTTAGCACATCTGATGTTCATCTTTTGCAAACCCTGGGCAACTCGATGAGTATTGCGCTTGAAAAGGCGTTCCTTTTTGATGAAACCCAGCGTCTGCTCAACGAAACCGAACAACGCAATATGGAACTGTCCATCATCAACAGCATGAGCGAAGGCATGTCGAAAACGCTGGAAGTGAAGAGCGTAACGCAGATCGTTGGCGATAAAATGCGCGAAATATTTAAAACCGATATCGTATCGATTATGCTGCTGGATAAACAAACCAACCTGCTTCATTATCTATACGAATACGATAAAGCGGAAGGTGGCATGATTGATTTTCTACAACCCTTCCCGCTGGGCACCGGCTTGACCTCGAAAGTCATCCAATCCCGCAAACCGCTCCTGTTGAATACGCTGGAAGCAGAAATTGAGAACGGGGCGTATTTTCCGCCGGAAGCCCTGGCAAAAAGCGCGGGCAGCCTGTCAAAATCGTGGTTGGGAGTGCCGATCATCGCCAATAACCAGGCAATCGGGGTGGTTGACCTGGCGGATTACCGCGAGCACGTTTTCAATGAAAATCATCTGCGGTTGCTGCAAACGATGGCAGCCAATATGGGAGTCGCCATCGAAAATGCACGCCTCTTCCAGGCGGAGCAGCAGCGCGTGGCAGAATTGCAGTTAATCACCTCCATTCAGCAAGGTCTGGCGGCAAAGTTGGACTTTCAGGCGATCGTGGATCTGGTGGGTGATAAATTGCGGGAGGTGTTCCATACACCTAATCTTGGCATTTCCTGGCACGAAGTAAAAACCAACTTGATCCATTATCTTTACCTTTATGAGCACGGTAAGCGGCTGCA
>JBAXBF010000585.1:0-1628 GCA_037142095.1 Chloroflexota bacterium | reverse complement strand
GAATGGAACGGCTGCGGCGAGACTTACCCGGGCGGGCAGCCGGCAGGTTGTTGGGGACAGACTGCAGGCGGCTATGGAGATGGGGTTGGCACAGGTGCCACCAGCGGGCAGTGGATCATCGAAGACTCCAAATTCCGCTACAACACCTCGGATGGGCTCGATCTGCTATATGCCCGTCTGACCGGAGCATCCATCACGATTCGGCGCACTCTTGCGGTTGGCAATGCGGGCAACCAGATCAAAACTACCGGTCCGGTAACAATTGAGAACTCGATCATCATCGGCAACTGCGGCTTCTTTCATGGGAAATCCTTTACCTATAATGTGGATGACTGCCGTGCTTTAGGCTCGGCGTTGGTGATGACTCTCAACCGCGGCAACCGGGCGAGCGTGGTCAACACCACCCTGGCAAGCCAGGGAGATTGCCTGATTGGGGCAGACTGTTCCGAAAACGGCGGCTGCAACGGAAGCGAAAAAGTCTATCTTCGCAACAATATTTTTCAAGGCTATGCCGATTATCTTCAGCCGGACGAGAAGACCTGCCTGGTTTATGAAGAAACCATTCCAGGCAATCCCTTCGATCTGGATTATTCGATCGTGAACAACGTCAAGGACACCTGTCCTGGGGCGCATAATCTCTGCCGCACCCCACTGGTGGTGAATGCCACGCTGGCGAATTTTGACGCTCATCTGCAAGCCGGCAGCCCAGCCATCAACGCCGGACTCGCGGGAGCCGCCCCGCTCACCGATTTCGACAATCTGGCACGCGATAGTCTCCCGGACATGGGCGCCTATGAGTATCGCTAAAGCCGCTTGCGTTTAAACTGGGGCGTTGTTGCCTTACCAACGATTGCCCCGTTTCGCCCAATTCTAATTTTACGCCAACGCCTGGCGCACTTTTACGGCGAGGGTGTTTAATGGAAATGGTTTCTGAATGAAAAACACGCCTTCATCCAAGATACCATGGTTGGCGATGATGTCGGCAGTATAACCCGACATGAACAGGCATTTAATGTCAGGCTGAATAGAACGAATTTTCTCAGCCAGTTTGCGCCCATCCATTTCAGGCATCACTACATCCGTGATCAGTAGACGGATGTCCTTGGCGTGCTCCTCCGCCAACCGCAGTGCCAGGGAAGCGGTATTGGCTGCCATAACCGTGTAGCCCAGATCTTCGAGAGTATCTTTGACAATTTCTAACAGGGATTCCTCGTCCTCCACGATCAGGATCGTCTCTTGACCCTTGGGGGGTGCCGTCTCTTGGAATACGGCTGGGATGGAAGCGGGTTGAGTTACACAGCGCGGTAGATATATCTTGAAGGTTGTTCCCTTGCCGATATCACTATAGACATTGATAAAACCATTATTCTGCTTGACAATACCATACACCGTTGCCAGCCCGAGCCCAGTTCCTTTACCTACTTCCTTGGTGGTGAAGAACGGTTCAAAGAGATGAGAAAGAGTTTCCTGATCCATGCCGCTGCCATTGTCGCTGACTGCCAGGAGGACGTATTCACCGGGAAGCAGCCATGATGATCGGATAACATCATCCTCGCTAAAAGCTGTATTGCTTAACTCGATGGAGATGGTGCCAGTTTCCGGGATGGCATCGCGGGCATTGACCAGCA
>JBAXBF010000584.1:0-1651 GCA_037142095.1 Chloroflexota bacterium | reverse complement strand
TTGGTACCATCAATATACATCTGGATAGCCTTCTTTCGCATCCCAAGATCATATCCCTTCTGCTTCTTTTCCGGTGTGTATTTTTTTCCACACTTCATGCACTTGTACCGTTGACTCTTTGCGGATGTCAATCCTGCTCAATTTTGTCTTTCTTCACTCCCACATCTCGGACATATATTCATCCCTTTATTTTGCCTCACCCCATCATATATACCACTTCCCGAAGCTAATAATTCTTGGTTTATCCAACCTTATAATTCATACGGTACGAGCACCTGGAATGTTGCTGTCTCCATTTATGTGAGGTCAAAATGTGAAAAGCAATAATCTTCATTTTTGTACTCTTCAGAGCAGTAATCTAGCGTTAGAATTAATAAACAACCTCCCCTTTCGACAACAGGGGAGGTTTTGTCGTTTCTAATCAAGAACTGAAGATTGGTTAAATTTCTTCTTGCCACCTATCGGCATCGAACGGTGGCAGCTCACAGCGCAGAGGTCTATCCTGCCGTGTGCCAAGAGCATATCCAGCTTGGATGAGATTTTGAATCTCACTGCTGCCTTCATAAATGACAGCCCCTTTTGAATTACGTAAATATCGCTCGACGTTATATTCATCACTGAAGCCATAGGCTCCATGAATCTGTACCGCCTCACTAGCAGCTTCAAAAGACGCATCGGTGGAAAACCACTTAGCCACAGATGTTTGGCGTGTATTCCGAATGCCCATATTTTTACACCAACCAGCTTGTAGGTAAAGAAGACGCGATGCTTCATAGTCACGTGCCATCCTGGCAATTTTTGCCTGGATGAGTTGGTGTGTGCTGATCGGTTCACCAAAGGCTTTTCGTTCCTGAGAGTATGTTACGCTAGCTTCGAGGGATGCTCGGATCAGTCCCGTTGCACCAGCAGCGACTGTATAACGTCCATTATCGAATGCCGACATGGTGATTTTGAATCCTTCACCTTCTTCTCCAATGCGGTTTTCAACAGGAACTTTTACATCTTGGAATGCAATCCAACCGGTTGAGCCAGCGCGTACTCCCAACTTTCCGTGAATATCTCCCGTCGTTACACCTGGAGAATGGAGGTCAACTAAAAATGTGGAGAGTCCTTCGCTGAGTTTCTTATTATCTGCCGATGTACGCATCGTTACGATAGCATAATCTGCTTTAGTTGCCAGAGATATCCACATCTTCTCACCGTTGAAAACATAATGGTCGCCTGTGCGACGCGCAGTTGCCTGGATATTGGCGAAATCGGATCCTGCACCTGGTTCGGTGAAAACGCCCGCACCGATCTTTTCGCCTTTTGCAAGAGGTGTGAGTAATCGTTTTTTTTGTTCCTCTGTGCCCCATTGTAAAATGGTCATGCAACATAATCCGACATGTACAGAAAGAACGACCCGCAGGGTGGTATCTACAACCTCCATTTCTTCGCAAGTTAATCCTAGAGAGATGTAATCCATTCCTTGACCACCGTAACGCACCGGTAAGCAGATACCCAGGATACCTAACTCTGCCATACGAGGCAGAATAAATGGCGGCATTTCTTGCCTTTGGTCGGCTTCTTTAATCACTGGCGAAACTTCTTTCTGTGCAAAGTCTCGCACCATCTTTTGTACCATCAGATGTTCTTCAGATAGTTGAAAATC
>JBAXBF010000583.1:0-1655 GCA_037142095.1 Chloroflexota bacterium | reverse complement strand
GGTTGGATTGAATATTGCGCATCAACCAGGCGGCGTCGGAGATGAAAAAGAAGACGCCCCTCTCTGTGCGCGCCAACAAACCCATCTGGCCAAACGCATGGCCGGGCAATTCGACCGCCACCAATGTTTCGTCTCCAAGCAGGTCAAAACCGGTGGTGAAGGGGGCATACTCGGGCGGTAAGGGAATCGGATGGGCGACATCCACCGCTGCAGTACGCTGTTCGAAATCATGGGGGACCAGACCGGGCAGGTAAGCATGGATGAGCGCCTGAAATCCGCGTTTGGATCGAAGCGCATCAAAAGCCTGCGGTAGATAACAATAGCGGGCACGCGGGAAGTCTGCCAACGCGCTGATATGGTCGGCATGAAAATGGGAGATAAAGATGCGGTCGATATCGGTGGGACGAATTCCATAATCTTCTAATTGCGTAACGGCGAGTTGGTCCTCCCGCAGGGTGACTGGTGTGATCCAACGATAGAGACGGTGCGGTAAGCCATGCGTCTCAGTGAAAAAGCGGGTGGAATAGCCCGTGTCGAAGAGCATTTGTCCAAAACGCGGGTGCTCGATCAAGGCAAACATGGCTGGAAAACGGATTTGCTGCCAGCGCCCGCCACGCAGTGCGATATGTTCGGGGCAAGTACAATAGCCTGCGTTGAAAATATGAAGATTGACTGTGCTCAAGGATGGGTATCCTTCCACCAGCGAACAAATTCGGCGAAGCCTTCTTCGTTGGATACGCGCGGCTGATAACCAAGCTCCTGCCGGGCAGCGCTGATGTCCAGGGTGGTACTTTTTGCCAGCAAACCGACTACATAGCGGGTGAAGGGCGGTTCGGGATTGCCTGGTAAGAGAGCGTATATGATTTCGAGGAAAGTGGCGGCTGCCAGCGCACTGTTATAAGAAATACTGCGTCTGGGGAATTCATAGCCGAGTGCCTGGCAGAGCTTCTCAATCATCTCCCACATCTTGACCGGCGTGCCATTGGTGATATTATATTTTTTGCCGAGCGTGGTTTGGGGAGAGGTGGCACATAATAAGAGTGCATCGACCACATTTTCAATATACGTCAGATCGGTGATATTTTTTCCATCGCCGATCACACGCAAGCGTCCCTTTTCCAGACGGTCAACCAGGCGCGGCAGGATGGACGTATCGCCGGGTCCAAAAATGGCGCGCGGACGGATGGTGATGACAGGTAGCCCACGGGCGAAAGCGCGATCTATTTCACCTTCCGCGAGCAATTTTGTACGGGTATATTCATTAACGACCTGGCCAGGCAGGGGCTCGTCTTCACGCACATCCAGGCGCGACTCATACCGGAAATAAATCCCGGGGGTGGAGACATGCACCAGCCGCTTAACCCCGCCTTCTTCGCAAGCATGGATGACATTCTGGGTGGCGATCACGTTCGAACGGTAAAAATCCTGCGCCTGTCCCCAAGGAGACGAAAACGCGGCGACATGAAAAACGACTTCCTGACCCTGGCAGACGGAGTGGATGGCTTGGGCATCAGCCAGATCGGTGTAAAGCGCGCGCACGCCTTGTGACTCCAACTGTGTCAAGCGCAGACGATTGCGTCCCAACCCAATCACTTCGGCGCCCATCGCTTGCAGACGCCTTACCAATGCTTGACCAACGAAACCGGTTGCGCCGG
>JBAXBF010000582.1:0-1661 GCA_037142095.1 Chloroflexota bacterium | reverse complement strand
TCATTGTAGCATTAAGTGATACTTGCAGCCTGTCGGCGGCTGGTTTTATCTGTCCGCCCCTGGCGACTTTTATTCAAGGTAGAGCCTCTTGGGGTAATTTCCTGGCGTTAATTGGGGCTTGGATGGGGGCTGGATATTTGATGATAGGGCGGCGATTGCGTCCTAAACTATCTCTCATGGGTTATATTTATGTGGTTTATGGTATGGCAGCTCTGACGCTGCTTGGATTGGCAATCCTGGCAGGACAGCCTCTCTTTGGATATCCAGCGCAGACTTATCTCTGGTTTGTTCTGCTGGCGCTTGTGCCGCAGTTGCTCGGTCATTCTTCCTACAATTATGCTCTGGCTTTTGTGCCGGCTGCTTTTGTGGCGGTGGTGCTGTTGGGCGAACCGGTCAGTTCAGGCATTTTAGCATTTTTCCTGCTGCATGAAAATATAACCCTTCTCAAAGGGTTTGGTGCTATACTTACCCTGGTAGGAATTTACATCGTCAGTAAGAATTAACAATGGCAGATAAATCGTCTCCATCTTCAAAAAAAGAGTCTTCCAACGACGTATTCCCGGCAATCCGTTTTATCCTGCGTTTTGAGCGTTTCGGTTGGGATGCAGCCGGAATCATTATCCTGGTGATTGGATTACTCACCATGCTGGGTCTCCTTAAAACTGGCGGTCCCCTTCTGAATGCGTGGGCTCATTTTTTGCGGCGGTGGTTCGGGTGGGGTAGCATCTTGATTGTATTCTCTTCTGGCTATGCCGCCTGGATGACGTTTCGGCGCAGACGACCCAATATTCCCGAAGATCTTTCTCCACAAACTCGCTGGGGGCGCATTCTGGCACTGGAAGGGTCTACCTTTGCGATGCTTGCCTTTTTATCCGTTATCTTCGGGGAGAATGTGGAAAGGGCAGAAGCTGGGAATGATGGCGGCTTGATTGGTTGGGCTGTTGCGGAGTTGTTTGCCTCCTGGCTGCCACACCCTTTGGCAGGTGTTCTGTTTGCCCTTATCGCCCTGGGGACATTCCTGGTGGGTATTGGACAATGGAGGTCCCTTTTCCGCTGGATTGGGAAGCAACTTGAGGGTTCTCAAGAGCGAGCCAGGGATGTTGTACCTGTAACGGAGGCTGAATCCGTCGATTCACTTAATCCTGTCCGTACGGTGGGAAAGAAACCAGTCCGTTTACCGGCTGAGTTCCGCAAGAATTTCCGTTATGAAGCCAAGGAAGAACGCAATGTTCCGACTGTGCGTGATGAGCGTCTGCCCCCCTTTGATTTCTTGACCGAAGACGAGCGTTCTTCGCAACCGAGCGAACGGAATATCAACCTGACAGCCGGTTTGATTGAAAAAACCTTTGCTGAATTTGGCATTCCTGCCAAGGTGGTCGGTTTTCAGGTAGGTCCTACGATTACGCAATTTGCTGTCGAACCTGGTTTTGTGGATAAACCTGGTGTAGAAGGTGAGGCGAATCGCCAGAAGGTGCGAGTGGCTCAGATTTCGGCGCTTTCCAAAGATTTGACGCTGGCTTTATCTGCCACGCGCTTACGAGTCGAGGCGCCGGTGCCTGGACGTCCCTTTGTGGGTATCGAAGTTCCCAATGCCAATGCCAGTGCGGTCCATCTTCGCCCGCTGTTGGAAAGTGAGCGTTTTCAGCAATTAAATTCCCCAT
>JBAXBF010000581.1:0-1677 GCA_037142095.1 Chloroflexota bacterium | reverse complement strand
GCCGTGTTGATATCCACGCCGACATAGTTCACCACGCTTTCGATGACCCCATCCAAAGCATGCATCAACTCTTTCTGATCGACATCATGCTGGTACAAGCCAACGCCAATCGAACGCGGGTCAATTTTCACCAGTTCAGCCAGCGGATCCTGTGCCCGGCGGGCGATGGAGACAGCGCCGCGCAAGGATACGTCCAATTCGGGGAACTCGGCGCGCGCCAGCGGGCTGGCACTATAGACACTGGCACCGGCTTCGTTAACAATCAGGTAGTTGACTTCCGGATTATCGCGGGTAATTTCGGCTGCAAGCTGCTCGGTTTCACGCGAGGCAGTCCCATTCCCGATCGTGATCAGCGTAACCTTGTGGCGGGTGATTAATTCCTTCAAGGTCGTCAAAGATGCCTGCCATTTTTTTTGGGGTTCATGCGGGTAGATGGTCGTCGTCTCTAAAAGTTTACCGGTGGCATCGATCACCGCCACTTTCGAACCGGTACGAAAACCCGGGTCGATTCCCAGGACGGTGCGCCCCGCCAAGGGAGGCTGGTTCAGCAGGGAACGCAGGTTTTCGGCAAACACACCGATGGCATGCTTTTCGGCTTCTTCGGTCAGGGAGCGCTGCACATCCCGTTCTATGACAGGCAGCAGCAACCGCTCGGCGGCGTCGGTGATCGCCAGGTTCATCTGCTCCGCAAAAGGGGAACGCATATCCGGGCGAAAAGTGGATGCAATGGCGAAACGCCAATCCCGCTCCGTCACCTGCAAACGCACGCGCAGAATTTTTTCCGCTTCGCCGCGGTTGATGGCTAAAACCTGATGAGGACGCAGGCGCTCTACACGCATCTCAAATTCGTAATAGACTTCATACGTGTTCGCCTTATCTTCAGCATCGGGAATCTTCTCACTGACTAGCACACCCCATTCGATCGCCTTAAGGCGGGTGATGCGGCGCACCTCGGGGTGGTCACTGATCATCTCCGCCAGAATATCACGGGCACCTGCCCACGCATCCTCTACGCTTGCCACTTCTTCCGTCAGAAACGGCGTGGCAATTTGATCCAGGGATTGTTTGGTATGGACTTGCTGTAAAATCATGTCCGCCAGGGGCTGCAAGCCGCGCTCTTTGGCAATACTGGCGCGCGTGCGCCGCTTGGGTTTGTAAGGCTGGTATAAATCCTCCAGCTCCACTTTGGTTAGCGCCGCCATGATCTGCTGTTGCAGTTCGGGCGTCATTTTGCCCTGTTCTTCGATGCTCCTGAGAATCGTTTGACGGCGTTCTTCAAGATCACGCAATTTTTGGTGCATGTCCTCGATCTGGCGGATCTGGTCTTCATCCAGGTTACCGGTTACTTCTTTGCGGTAGCGGGCGATAAAAGGCAGCGTGTTACCGCCATCCAGCAGTTCTATGGTTGACTGGACTTGAGACGGACGGACGCCGATTTGTTTGGCAATGTATTCAGGAAAATTCATGAAACTCCTTTAATGATATATCAAATCTGCGGATTAATTCCTTAAACGATATGAATCCGCATGTGTGTTCTTCATTGAGCGCAGAACATTTTATCACCAAATTGAGATCTTGAGTCAATTAAGAAATGGTATAATCGGACTAACCCATGCATTACAAACTCACGGTTCGGTCAAATTTTGACGAAAAACGGAAAATGTGATAAGGTATCTG
>JBAXBF010000580.1:0-1686 GCA_037142095.1 Chloroflexota bacterium | reverse complement strand
GGTGCCAGTATACGATCTTCAATATCTTCGAGAATTTGGCGGGTGTAGAACATTATAGTGATATCCTTCCAAGGAGGATTTATTCAGCCGGTGAAAAAAATACCTCCCATTTGCATTTGGATTATTTGCATTGTATCATAAAATGGATTATTCAAGTGCAGCATGGTAGTCACTCAAAGGGTATCTGATTTAATCGGCGTGTCGTTCAATAAGGCCGGGGTACAGGTACGATTTAATAGAGGAAATGCGAATAATCCATTCGAATCCTTTCCGTTCTTGATGAGCCTTGCCAACCCTCCTTCTTCCGCCATGCGCATAATGACGGGAATTTCTTTTTGAAGTTGGTGCTTAAGCATCAATCCGGCATGCAGAGCAAGAGCGTCACTGTCCACACATATGTAGATTCGATCCAAATATACTTCCCGTTTTTCATTGTAGCAATAGTCGACTTGTTCGAATTCAGGGGAATAGAGTTCCATCTGAAGCGGACGTAGTTCACAAACCTGATTAAGGTGCGGATAACGAGTTTGTAGCGATTCAACCTTACCCCTGGCTTCCCGGTCAATCACCGAAATATACAAACGACGATCTCTTCTTGATGAATGGTTTTGCCATTGACGGATTGCATGTAGGACAAGATTTTCACCCATCCGTCCCAAACCAATTAACAGAATATGGGGTGCTGGGTAGGCTGCTATAATTTTATCATCCCAGACAGGATATTCATTTAAAAGCAGATACGCACCATGTTCGTAGATATTGAATAATTTAAGGTGAAAAGCAGGGTTATCTACGTGACTTTCATGTTCTTCCAGCAATGCACATAGTTTTGGTTCTCCGATATGTACCAGGCTGGTTAATGTGTCTTCTCTGTTTTTCACCAATTCCTGAACGCGTACGGCAATTTCAGCGTTTGTCCCATCCTGGTCACAGACTGCGAATAGACCGCGTGCATGGGTTATACCGGCTTGCTTCAGTAATGCTGGATCAGACGCATTCCCAAGAAGGACAAATATATCTTGTTCTCGGCAGGCATCCAGCCATGGGTTTTCCTCATCTTGTTCGATGATGACTACCTCTTCCTCATTTTGACGAAATTGAACAGCGAGCAGATATCCTTTGCGGCTGAGACCGCAGATAATTACATGATTACGTAGCCAGCGTAGACGTATCATATTAACTTGTTCCCGAAAGATGTCCAAAAAAGCCTTGACGGCTGTCAACGCCGTTAAAATCGGAATTCCAAAACGGGCTATCTCTAATTCCCAAGGTATGGGTGGGCTAACTGCACCTGAGTTCAAGGGTATTAGCTGAATGGTGAGATAAGCATTGTCTAACAGTGAGTTGGGAATATCATGCCATCCGGCATGCCTAGAAAAACCGCTGAAACCAAAAAAGAAGACTAGAATCCAGCATATTCCTAAGATTGACCATTGAAGATAACGGGTAATCGTAAATTTAAGCATATTATTAATAAGATTTCAATTCAGTAAAGAGCATTTTAAGATGGATAGTCTCGGGTTAATTCACTATTATCAGTATATCTTACGGATGAAAAAAATCAAGTACAATAGGATGATCAAAGCATTTTAAGGAGATTCTATGCTAACATTCAAACAATACCAGGAAAGGGCACACAAAACAGCTATCTATCCTACAGAACATTTTGAATATCCGGTAATCGGT
>JBAXBF010000579.1:0-1707 GCA_037142095.1 Chloroflexota bacterium | reverse complement strand
CCAGAGTCTTCGATTGACTGAAATCAATATTGGTGTTTACGACGGGTATCTTCAATGCCTTGAGGAAGGCAGCCAAGGTACCTTCACCATTATCGAACTCATGATTACCAAGAGTCATGGCATCGTAGCGCATCAGATTCAAAATCTGAGCAGCATCTTGACCCTTGTATACGACATGGAATAATGTCCCTGTGAAGCGATCCCCTGCATCCAACAGGAGTGAATTCTTCACCCCGCTGCGGATCTGCTTGATCACACTTGCTTCGCGCGAGATACCCCCATCCCCATTTTGATCCGGCGCATCATGTGAATGGACATCATTCGTATGAATGATCGTAAGCGGAAAAGGCGGTAGGGGTGTTGGTGCCGGTGCCTGAGGGGAAGCAGGCGGCGGGGTTGTCTGAGCTGCTACCTGATGCACAGGCTGGAAGCAAAGTGCAATCAGGATGATGGCAGCCAATCCGATACAAATAATTGATAAACGTTTCATATTTTTTCCTCCATCATTATTATACAATAACAAGAAGAGATTTAATTCACCCGTTTTTGATTTTCATGTTACCATTATTGCACACCAATATTGCCATTTCATAATAAAAATTGGTATCATATTAGATAGACATAAGCGCTGTTTTTTAAAATCAAAACCGCCAATAAGGTTAGGTTATGGAGTCAAGATTATGAAGGATTCTTTAAAAATTGGTTTTTTTCAATCCATGAGAGGGAAAATATTCCTGCTATTTATGGCATTATCATTAATCCCCATGGCGATAACCGGCATAATTATAGTCATCCAAAGTCAGCAGAGTATTAAAGCCGATATCGAAGCCCAATACAATACCATTACCGATCTTCAAGTCAAAGAAATTACAAATTGGATCATCGAACGCAAATCGGATGTCGTGACCCTCGCTGGCATTGCCCGTATCCAATCATTGGATCCTGAAAAAGCCTGCCCGGCTGTAAAACAATATTTTGACCAATGGGGTATTTACCAAGATATTTTTGTCGCCTTGCCAGATGGTTCACGCTTGTGTGACGCCATCGGAGGTAAAACGAGCGTTAGCGATAGAGATTATTTCCAAGAAGCAATCCAGGGCAAAACAGTAATATCTGACCCGCTTATTTCCAAGACTACTGGCACGCCCGTCATTATTTTTGCTACACCTTTAATTGTTGAAGGGAAGATTATTGGAGTCGTGGCAACATCCATGTCCACCACCTATTTTACTGACCTGCTAAGCGTAATCCAGAGCGGTAAAAGTCGTGAGGGTTATCTGGTTAGCCGAGATGGGATATTCATTACCGCATCTCGTTTTACAGATGACTTAAAAAAGATGGGGCTGATCAAGGAGAATGTTGAATTGGAGTTGAAAATCGACACACCAGGACTACGCAAAGCCTTAGGAGGGGAGTCTGGTATTGCCGAATACCCAAGTTACCACAATACAATGGTATTAGGAGCTTATCGTCCCATTCCAGAATTGGGTACTGGTGCGGTGTTGCTGGTAGAACAAGAGATTGGAGAGGTGATGTCCGTTTCCAACAGGTTACGCGATATTATCCTCATTATCGGTGTAATATGTGCGGTTATCGTTACTATTTTAGCACAGGTCTTTGGACGATCTCTCACCCAACCTTTGGAAATTATTAGCAATGCCTTGAACAACCTGGCACAGGGAAATCTTAATCAGGAATTACTGAGTA
>JBAXBF010000578.1:0-1731 GCA_037142095.1 Chloroflexota bacterium | reverse complement strand
AACTGGAAATAAACGAACCAGGCTCGTTTCTGGGGCACCTCGAACAAGATGATGATGATGATCAACAGATAATACGCAGTCCACCTCACCCAGCGGGGAAGCTGGTAAAATGCCAGGCGTTTCTCCAATAATGTAACAGTGAGATACACGGCGAGCATGCTGCCCAGGATGACGACCTCATTATATGGAATGGCTAAGACCGCCGGCAGATTGGTGGTTCCCAGGACATCCGGCTTGCAGAGTTGCGTCAACCGCTTTGCCAATTGGGGATAATTGCCGGGCGCCACCGTCAGGAAGGGCGCATATTTGACCATATACTTGCCGCACACCAGCATCTCTCTGGTGAAGAAGTGCTGGATGATGTAAAACGCATCCCCAGTCGTTTTTGCGCGGAAGAAGATCCAGGCGAAACATACCAGGATGAAAGTGGAGATCACCTGCCAGATATGCACCAGAACATTCTTCTCGAGATGGAATTTCTTGAAGAACTTGCGCCGGAAGGGAGCATAAAATGACTCGACCACCATATAAAAGCCGTGCAGAGCGCCCCAGATGACGAAGCCCCAACTGGCGCCGTGCCATAAGCCGGAGAGCAGGAAGGTGATCATCAACGCCAGGGCTGTGCCGAAGCCAGCCAACCGGCGGAACTGCATTTGCAGCGGCTTGAAGAGGTAATCCAGGATCCAGCTCGAAAAGGAGATATGCCAGCGTTTCCAAAAGTCGGCGATCGAGCGCGCCAGATAGGGTCCTTTGAAGTTGTTGGTCAGTTCAATGTTGAAGATGCGCGCCACGCCCAGCGCCATATCGGTATAACCCGAAAAATCAAAGTAGATTTGGAAGGCATAGCTCAAAACCGCGATGATCAATGGAAAACCATTGTATTTGGCGACGGCGTTGAAGATCGTGTCGGCAGGCATTGCCAGGCGGTCGGCGATGATGGTCTTCTTGAACAGACCCCAGCCGAACAAGAGGAGACCCGAGCGGAGGTTATCATAATTGAATTCATACGGTTTATGAAGCTGCTCGAGCAGACCCGGACGTTCAATCGGTCCCTGCAATAATTTAGGGAAGAAACTTTGGAAAAGCGCAAAATAGCCGAAATGTTTTTCTGGCTTGTCGATTTCCAGATAGATGTTCGCCAGGTAGGAAATCGCTTGAAACACATAGAAAGAAACGCCGATCGAGACCAGTTCGGGAGGCACCTTAATTTTGAGAGCTGGAGAAATGAGCACCAGGGCAATATTCAAATTGCTGGTCAGGAAGGGCAGATAATTCATAATGACCAATGCCAACACATTGAGGGTGACGCCCAGCCAGAAGAATCTTTTACGCCGGGGTTCCGGCTGTCGGTCGATGAGGATGCCGAAGAAGTACGTGATGAGCGTGGTGACAGCCAGGGCAAGCAATAGATAGGGAATGTTCAGGGCTGCGTAGAAGATTAGGCTGGCTGCCAGCAGGACAACCCAGCGCCACTTATCTTTGGTGAAGTAATAGATGAGATATACAACTGGAAAAAAAAGGATATAGATTATTGAATTAAATGCCATTCCGCTTCCCTGGGTGTTCTTTTAAGTTGAGTTTGGATAGCCTTGTATCCCCCTGGAAAAAATCTTTACCGTTGAGACACAGTGATTTACCCGTTTAACAGGGAAATTATAACATATTTTTCGAATGAAAATCGCGATCCTGGCTTGATTTTGCGATCGTCCTCAAAATCCCCCTTCTCAATTT
>JBAXBF010000577.1:0-1742 GCA_037142095.1 Chloroflexota bacterium | reverse complement strand
AACGTGCCCGGTTTGATGCGCAATTTCCCGGATGAAAGCACCCTCATCCCGCACATTTCGAAAGGCGGATTGGAAGAAGCCCTCACTTTTGCCGAAGGGCGCATGAAGAAAAAAGTATTGGGAGCCAGTGAAGCCCTGGGATTGGGCGTGGCTAAAGTAATCTTCGCCGATGGGCGCACAGAACATCCTCTGCAGGATGCCTTAAATGGAAAAGGAACGGTAATATCATAATGAACCAGGAGCACCAGCTTTCAACTGAAGCCATCACACAGATGGAGAACGCCCACACCAGTGGAGTGTATTCCAAACGCCCAGCCGTCATCGTACGCGGACAAGGGGCACACCTGTGGGACGCCGACGGAAAAGAATACATCGACTGTGTCGGCGGACACGGCACGGTCAATATCGGACATGCCAACCCAGCAGTAGCCCAAGCTATCGCCGCCCAGGCGCAGGTTTTGATCAGTTGCCCGGAATTATTCTACAACGACAGGCGCGCAATGCTGGAAGACCGGTTATGTAACCTGACCGGCATGCCGCGCGTTTTTCTTTCCAACTCCGGCACCGAAGCTGTCGAAGCAGCTTTCAAATTTGCCCGCTTGCTGACCGGTAGGACGGAGATCATCGCCACCATGCGCGCTTTTCACGGGCGCACGATGGGCTCGCTGTCTGCCACCTGGGAGAAAAAATACCGCGCTCCCTTCGAGCCGCTGGTACCCGGTTTCAAACATATCCCCTACAACGACGTCGAAGCTCTGCATGAAGCCATCACAGACCAAACTGCGGCGTTGATCCTGGAAGTGGTGCAGGGCGAAGGTGGAGTCAACCCCGCACGTCCCGAATTTCTACAGGAAGCGCAAGCCCTCTGCCGCCAGCACAAAGCCCTGCTCATCCTGGATGAAATCCAGACTGGCTTTGGGCGCACCGGTAAAATGTTCGCCTACCAGCATTACGGCTTGCAGCCAGATATCCTCTGTCTGGCAAAATCCATCGCCGGTGGTTTGCCGATGGGCGCCACGCTGCTCAACGAGTCGCTTGGCACACTGCCTTCACAGGTGCACGGCTCAACCTTCGGCGGTAACCCGCTGGCTTGCGCCGCCTCTCTGGCGACCCTGGATTACATCGAAGCCAATCACCTGCCCGAAAAAGCTGCCCAATTGGGAGAATGGTTCCGCACGCAGTTGAGCAATATCCAATCCCCGCTCATCCGCCAGGTGCGCGGCATGGGCTTGATCAACGGCATCGAACTCAAACACAAAGTCACCCCCTACCTGCAGGCTTTGATGGAATTGGGCGTGATGGCACTGCCAGCCGGTTTGACCGTGATGCGCTTCCTGCCGCCGCTGGTCATCAGCCAGGACGACCTTGCGCAGGTGGTGAGCGCAGTACAACAAGTGCTTGCCACCGGTCCGACGGAGCAAGAGGCTTCTTAATATGAATCCTACCGCGCTGCTCGAAACTTTATTGACGCATTACAGCCCGACGGGGAATGAGATGTCAGCCGTCCAATTCCTCCATCAAGCGATGGAGCAGTTGGGCTACACGGCTCATATCGACGCAGCCGGTAATGTGATTGGCACGCGCGGCAGCGGTCCGCGTGAAATCTTACTGCTGGGACACATCGACACCGTACCGGGCATGATCGAAGTCCGTTCCGAAGGCGACCTGCTCTTCGGGCGCGGTGCGGTGGATGCCAAAGGTGCGCTGGCTTGCTTCACCGCCGCCGTAGCCCAAATCACCCC
>JBAXBF010000576.1:0-1750 GCA_037142095.1 Chloroflexota bacterium | reverse complement strand
CTCGTGGAGAAATTAGCGCGGATTATTTGCCTTCATTCGCCAATGGTATCGTAACCTATGCGCCAAAGGGAATCTCGTTTGCCGAGCTTGCCAGGATTCAACGCAGCGTCGTTTTACAGTATTGGCTTCATCCGAAGCGTATCGTGTTAGTTTTAACCCGCCTTAAACCTCGGGATTTGATTTATGCTTTACGGCGAATGTATCACATTGTATTTCGACCGGAGGTAGTATAGTGAGGATAAATTTATGTCATCTGTAAAACAAGCCTGGATTATTGGCGCTGGTGTAACCGGGTTGACTGCTGCCTGGCAGCTTGCCCAACGGGGTGTGGAAGTCACTGTTCTTGAAGCAAACGATCATGTGGGCGGGATGGCGGCGACTTTCCGGCACGGTGATTTTATACTTGACCTTGGTCCTCATAAATTCTTTTCTGTCATGGAAGACCGGATGAGATTGGCAGAAGAAATTATGGGATCTGATTTCATCACTGTCCCAAAACGCAGTCGTATCCGTCTGGCGGGTAAATTTTTGAACTATCCGATCGGTCTTTTGGATGTGATGAAGAATCTGGATCCATTGATCGCTATTACCGGGGGATTTAGTTATCTATACCAATTATGCTTAAACCTATTTGACCGCAAGGAGGATATCTCCTATGAAGACTGGCTTACGCGTCGATTTGGAAAAAAACTTTATGAATTGATTTTTGCCCAATATGCGCGTAAGATCTGGGGAGATCCCAAGAAGTTGGCACGATCTTTAGCGGAGAGGCGCGTTGCCATTCCTGGATTATTACCTCTGTTGTGGCATATGTTATTTGCAAAGAAAACGGGGAAGTTGATCCACGCTGAAACTTTTCGTTATCCGCGCTATGGCTCTGGGCAATTTTGTGATAGATTAGCGGAATATGTGATTAAATCCGGCGGTAAGATTCTTTTAGAACATCCAGTTAGCAAAGTTGAGTTGAATAATAAGCGTATCACTGCGGTTCACATTGGCGCAGATAAAGCAGAACAAGTGATTTCTATTCCCGAAGATGCGATTGTTATAAACACATTGGCAGTAGGGTATTGGTGTAAAATCCTCGAACCTCAGCCAGATAATGAAACATTTCAGGCCGCGAATAGTCTGCAAACGCGAGATTTGATTCTTTATTATCTCATTTTGAATAAACCGTCGGTTTCAGAAGATAACTGGCTTTTCTTTCCAGAAAAGAAATATATCTTTAATCGTGCGTTCGAGCAGAAAAATTTCAGCTCCGATATGGTACCGCATGAGAAAACAGTTCTCTGCTTGGAAATTATTGCTTCAACGGAAGAAATGTTTCACACCTCTCCGTCAGTGCTCTATGAGCGAGTAGTTTCAGGTCTGGAGGATTGTAGGCTGGTGAACAGATCAGAAGTGGAAGATAATTTTATCAAGCGTATCAAATGGGCATATCCGGTCTATGATTTGAATTATAAAGAAAACATTCAGTCAGTGCTTAAATATCTGGATGGGATTGAGAATCTTTACTCTGTAGGCAGACAGGGTGGTTTCAACTATGTAGGACAAATAGATTGTCTGGATATTGGGGTTGTGACTGCTGAATATATTTTGGACAACAATTCAGATAAGAAGAACTGGCAGAATATCCGTCAGCGATTTGAAAATTATATCGTTCTGGATTAATCGGAGATTTTTATTAACTGGAAAAGCCATGACATTATTGAACCTCAAGCGAACTGAGAGACGAGTGCGTAAGATGGCA
>JBAXBF010000575.1:0-1754 GCA_037142095.1 Chloroflexota bacterium | reverse complement strand
ATCAAAAAATGATTTGATCGCACGTGCCGCTAATTGACCACTATATACAGCATAATAAATCCCTTCACCGCTCAATGGTTCGGTTAATCCGGCTGAATCTCCCACCAAGAGCACCCTGCCGCGCTGGATCGATGATCCCTTGTGACGCACTGGCAAACGGTGCCCTCGCTTTTGAATAAGCCGGTATCCGTTCAGATTTTTTTTCCAATGGTCGCTGAAAGCCTGGTAATATGCCTGCACTTCGGCGGCACGCTCTTGGGGTCCTGCAACCCCGATAGATAAGTGGTCCTCCTTAGGGAAAACCCAACCATACCCACCAAACACACTACCCAAATCCAATAATACATGCTGATTCAAAAGATCTAATGCGCTGCTATTTACTTCTACTTCGCTTTCGATACTGACACCGATAAAAGCATCCTCCATCAGACCCATCGATTTCGCCACAATACCATTGGCACCGTCCGCCCCGACAATAATCCTGCCGGTATAGGTATGCACATCCCCCATGACCGCAGCACTACGTTCATCAAATGTGATATTTCGCGCTTTTTCACCTTCCAAAAAATCGCAGCCGGCTGCCTGTGCCCTCTTTAAGAGAAAATAATCAAAGTCAGTCCGATTGACTGTAAAAGCAATCGGCATATCGCTATTTAAGGTATGCTCATCCTGCATCCGATACGTCAGATACGTTCCATAGATGGTATCTTTAAATATTGAAGTAAGATCCGTTCCAATCCGATTGACGGTCTTGATGGTCAACCCACCCCCGCATGGTTTATAACGCGGAAATATTTCTTTATCCAAAATGACAACCCGCAAACCGGACTTGGCAAGTTCATATCCAAGCGTCGAACCAGAAGGACCCGCGCCAACGATGACCACATCCCATAGCTGATTCATAAAGCAGGAAATTTCCTCTGTGCATTGAAGATTACAGCCCCATGTCCTGGACATACAATATCAGGTTCCAGAGCGGCTTGTTTGCGAACTGACGCTTGGGCAAGCGCCAGGTCCCATGTCATTTTTGGGATTGAACCGGTTAAACCACTCTTGGATGAGCGGAGTGAATCACCACAAAACAAAATTTTACGCGAGGATAAGTAAAAAGAAGTGTGTCCCTGACAATGCCCTGGGGTCGCCAATACCTGGATTCCATCCAGGATGGGTAAGGATTGCCCGTCTCGGAGAATTTCGTCCACGAGTGCTGGTTTCGCACGGAAGTATGGTAAAGTAAGCCTATATAAAATTCCGAGCAGACCTGCTGGTTTTAATGAGCGAGATGACTCCCCTTTATGCATCGCTTCAGCATCCTGAATTGAAGCATGGACTTTCGCTGGACAGAATTCTCTCAAACTTGATAAACTCCCATAATGATCATAATCTGAATGCGTAATGAGGATATTTTTTACATCATGGGGAATAAAGCCAAGTTTTGAAATATATTTCATTATTTTGCGCTCATTGCGCGGGAGTCCTGTATCAACCAAGGTTAAACCTGAGGCTTCGACAATCACATAGACATGAGCCATCGTACCTGGAATCAGGTGAATGCCAGAACTGATTTCCAAAGATTTTTCTCCTCTATTCTTTTTTTGAGCGAATTAAGGAAATTAAGAACCAAACACCAAGAACGAAAATGCTTACAAAACCTAATAAAATTAACCATTGAACCAGGCTTCCATTTGAAAATAATGGCGTAAGCATTGCCATACCGATGATGATCGCGGAAAGCATTAAACTAATCGCTAACC
>JBAXBF010000574.1:0-1756 GCA_037142095.1 Chloroflexota bacterium | reverse complement strand
TCATCAAGGATCCCTTAAACCTGCTCTGGAACAAGATTTTAAAAAATTACCAGGGCTGATCGATTCGGCTTCTCAACGCATTGAAAAATCCCGACCGGAAGAGACCAATCCTAAGCCTAAAGATGAGGAACAGCCACCTGCGAAACCGCAACAGTTGAGTCTTTTTTAGGTTGTATTTTATTCCATGAAGAAATTTATACACCTTTTTCTTATTTTGGGGAATTCATAGATCTAAAGAAATTCACACAGATGCTTAAAACCAAATTCTCCACCAGTATATATGATAAATCGGTTCTCTTTTTCTTGGTATAATTATAAAAATTGGTAACAAGGAGATATTTTATGACTGAAAATCTCATGAAGAAAGTCTTGATGGAAAAATTTGAGAAATGTACTGCGCAAGTAGCAGTACTTGGTTTGGGGTATGTAGGTTTGCCTCTCGCGACAGTTTTTGCCCAGGCGGGTTTCAATGTTATCGGCGTTGACCCGGATAAAGGCAAATGCGAGTCGATCAACCGCGGGGTAAGTTATATTCCAGATGTGCCGACCGAAGAAGTTGATCGTTTGGTCAATGTGGGTAAATTATCTGCAACAACGGATTTCTCAGTTTTGAAAGATGTAGATGCCGTCAGTGTCTGTGTTCCCACACCACTGCGCAAGACAGGTGATCCAGACCTATCCTTTATTCTTTCGGCAACAGATGAGCTTTCAAAATATGTCCATGCGGGGATGGCAATTGTGCTAGAATCGACCACTTATCCGGGTACAACACGTGAAATTCTTTTACCCAAGTTAAGCGAATGTTGTGGAGATAATCTTATAGTTGGAGAGGATTATTTTCTAGCATTCTCACCAGAACGAGTTGACCCGGGTAGAAAAGATTGGACGACCATCAATACGCCCAAAGTCATCGGCGGTATTACCCAGAATTGCACCGATGTGCTGGCTGCCTGGTATCGTCAGGCAATTCAGGTTGTTGTACCGGTTTCTTCTGCGGAAGTGGCAGAGATGGCAAAATTACTCGAGAATACTTTCCGAATGGTCAATATCGGTCTTGTCAACGAGATGGCGCTCATGTGCGACCGTCTGGATATTGATGTCTGGGAAGTAATCAATGCTGCTGCGACGAAACCTTTTGGTTTTATGAAATTTACTCCTGGTCCTGGTTTGGGGGGACATTGTATTCCAATTGATCCTCTCTACCTTTCATGGAAATTGCGATCTTTGAAATACACTGCACGCTTCATCGATCTGGCTTCGGAAATCAACAGCAATATGCCGCGTTATGTTGTTACGATGACGCAGGATGCGCTTAACGATCATCAGAAATCGATTAAGGGTAGCCGGATTCTGATATTGGGAGCAGCTTATAAAGCCGATATAGATGATCTGCGCGAGTCACCAGCGTTGGATGTGATTAATCTTCTGGTTGAGAAGGGGGCAATCGTGGATTACCATGATCCCTATGTTTCCAGGATACGAGAAGAAGGGGAAGATAGAATCAGTGTCACGGATGTGATGGCGGCTGTCCGTCAAGCAGATTGTGTAGTCATCATCACGAATCACAGCATCTATGATTATAAGGCAATCCAACAACAATCGAAATTGGTTGTCGACACGCGTAATGCGATCGGTTCAGGTTATCCGAACGTTTATCTGTTATAGGTGCGTAGGGTAAATCAGGAGTTGGAGACATCCTATACAGGGAATGATATTCAGCAAATTGAAGCAAACATCGAAATTGTTTGCTTCAATT
>JBAXBF010000573.1:0-1785 GCA_037142095.1 Chloroflexota bacterium | reverse complement strand
GTTCAGGGTCCCGAAAAAATTCCGTTACATTAATGGTTAGGTAATCCCGAAATCTTTCCATTTCGATTGAGCTTTTGAGCACCTTATCAAAATATTGTTCCCAGTCCAGTAAACCAGAGCGAGCCAACCACGAATCCAGCCGCCTGCGCATTTGTTCATCCTTGTATGGGTCTAAATTTATACCCATCAAAGATTGCACTTTTGTTTTTACCTTCTGATATAAGACTTGATCCATTTTATATAATTCAACTTTCTACAGCACGAGTAATTGCGTCGGCTACCTTCGGTAATGGAATCACCTCATTCGCAAAACCTGCCTCAAAAACACTGCGAGGCATACCCCAAACCACGCAAGTTTCTTCTGCTTCTGTAATAACCCATCCACCAGAGCTGTGAACAACCGCAGTTCCATTGGTACCGTCATTTCCCATCCCGGTTAATATTACACCAACAGTTCTTGCCCCATATCTTTGCACAACTGAAAGCATGGTAACATCTACTGCAGGGCGAACTCCATGAACAGGTGGATTTTGATTGAGTATAATTTGTCCGTTTTGGTCCAGGAGCATATGAAATCCTCCAGGAGCCATTAGACAACGCCCTACTTCTAATGTGTCTCCAGGTTCAGCCTCTTTGATCGAGAGGTGCGAAATTGAATCCAATCGCTCTGCCAATGAGCGGGTAAATCCAGCCGGCATATGCTGAACAATCAAAACACTGGCAGGTAAATTTCCCGGCAAGTTAGGGATTACCGTATTAAGGGCTCTTGGGCCTCCTGTTGAAGACCCTATTACAACAATTTTCTCCTTCAGTTCCAATTTCCGCAGCGGTCTTTTGGGTACCGAATTCTGTGTTGTTAGGAGAGCCCCTTGGGAACGTGGGATAGCCCATACCCTTGCTCTTGACGCCCGCATAACTTTTTTCACAAGGTCCTGTAAAATAGTATTTACATTGGCTTTAAAAGCTGGTTTGGTTATAAAATCCACCGCACCAAGCGTCAAAGCCTGAACCGTTTCGACGGCTCCTTCGCTGGTCAAACTACTAACCATAATAACTGGTCTGGGGAAATTAGTCATAATTTCCCGCAATGTGGAGATTCCATCTAACCGCGGCATCTCCACATCCAACGTAATAACATCCGGTTGGTATTTTGGAATTAATTCCAATGCTTCTTTCCCATCCCGGGCTGTTGTTACAACAGTAATTCCAGGAGTCTCATTCAGATGTTTTGAAATTGTGAAGCGCATAAAAGCAGAATCATCCACTACCATGACGCGTACAGGAGCTATGCCTGTGTCTGTGGTTGACATCATACCATCTATGAGAGTAATTTTGTGATTGCGTTTAGTACCCGTTCCCGTTCAAATGGTTTAACTACAAAATCTCTTGCACCGGCTTTTATGGCTTCCAGCACCACAGATTCTTGCCCCAGCGCAGTCAGCATCACAATCCGAGCTTTAGGATCTATACTCCTGATTTGCTTTAAGGCAGTTAATCCATCCATTTCTGGCATAGTTATATCCATCAAGACAACATCTGGTTTAATTTCTTTAAATTTTTCCACGGCTATAGCGCCATTTTCTGCCTCGACGACCTCATACCCATCACCTATCAGCATTTTTGAGATCCGCATCCTTAAAAATTCTGCGTCATCAACGATCAATATTTTTGCCATGTTCAAATTCCTCCATAAATTTCTCAGTATTCAAATACATCTTGGTGTTCAATGTCATGAACGTGTATTAAAAATCTTTTTCTTGTTCACCCATCATCCGAAGTGTCATG
>JBAXBF010000572.1:0-1792 GCA_037142095.1 Chloroflexota bacterium | reverse complement strand
AACACGATCACGGAAAGGGGAAGCACTGATTAAACGCCGCTTTGGATCATGGATAAAAAAGTTAACATAATCTCCAGGACGATATGTACCGTTTACAAGCTCACTTTGTAGGAAAAACAAATTTTCTTCCAAATTTTTCTCGAAAGCCGACACACTCACCTTACTCCGTTTGCCCTTTGAGGCCAGTTCAAAAGCAAACACTAAATTTAAAAATGATACCAACTTCTGCCATAGTTTCATAATCCACCCCATTATCGGGCTAGGGGGCTGGCGCCCCCTAGAACCCCCACTTCAGAAATCCAGAACCTCAGAATCCAGAATTTCAGGATCAAAAGCCGACGCAGCGAAACCCGCCGTCGCTGCCCCTGCTGCCCGGACTGCCCCCGCTACGGTACGCCGAGCGCAGATCCCTTGCCTCACCGTCCCAAGAACCGCCACGCAGCACACGATATTGACCGCTGTCTGGTCCCATGGGATTCTTCTGCGGTGCGCTCTGGTAATAGTTGTCACCATACCAGTCATTCACCCATTCCCACACATTGCCAGACATGTCCAGCACTCCGTAAGGACTGGCTCCATCCGCCATGCTCCCCACTGCTTTTGTGTCCCCTCCGCACTCACTATAATTCGCCAGAGTACAAGTTGGAGATTGGTCTCCCCATGGATATTTGCGCCCTTCCGTACCCCGTGCCGCTTTCTCCCACTGCGCCTCGCTCGGCAGACTGCCCCCAGCCCACTTACAATATCCTTGCGCCTGATTCCAATCGACATAGATCACCGGATAATTGGCATACTGACTATTGTCATAATAATCATTATGCGTATTCGATGCCTTTCCGCCCACCGGATCTTTACACGTTCCATCTGCCACGCATTTCTGGTACATGGCATTGGTTACCTCAGTCTTATCCATCCAATAGCCATCCAGGTACACCTTATGCTGTGGTTTTTCATCAGCTTGTGCATCGCTGTCACTATCCACCGAACCCATCAGGAATTCGCCAGGCGGGATGTAGACCTGCTCCATCCCATCTTTGGCGGAGATACGCGTTTGCAATTCAGGTGTGGATGTCATCGGAGACGATTGGGTTACACGCGGTGTATTTGTAATAATCGGCGTACTCGTGAGCGCAATGCCGCCCTGCACCTGGGTAGGAGTCTGCTTGTCCATAGCCGACAAAGTTTCCTGGGCACTGGCTTGAACCGTCTCGGCGTTCATTACGTTGCTTGGTTTGCTCGGGCGGTTCAGCAGCCAACTTGCTCCGCCAATAATAACAATCAGAAGTATCAGTCCCATACCGATGCTTCCAACAAGTAAAAAAGTCCGAACCGTGGATTTTTCGGATTGCCCTGATTTCGCAGATAGCGGTGTTTGGGGAATGTACGGCGGCGGGGTTGGTGTTCGATCCTGCTGCGCCCGCGCTGCGCTTGGCTTGCCCGCTGCCGCGACTGGTATCTCCCATACGCTGGCTGTGGAAGAAGTCTGAACCGCAGATTTTTCGGATTGCGCTGATTTCGCAGACGAAGATGGTGGGATTCCATCCCCATAGTCGATCGTGGTCTCATCTCTCTTGACTGCTTGCGAAACAGGGGTGAGGGTTGCCAATCTCTCCAACACTTGCGCCAACGCTCCCATATCCGCATACCGCTGCTGCGGGTCCTTCGCCAATGCCTTGAAGATCATCCGCTCTACGTCATCCGGTATGCCTGGTACAAACTGCCTGGGGCGCGGCAGCGGCTCGGTGTTCTGCTTCAGCATCACGCCGGCGGGTGTGTCCGCGTCATAGGGCAC
>JBAXBF010000571.1:0-1800 GCA_037142095.1 Chloroflexota bacterium | reverse complement strand
GAAGGCAGTCTGGATGGCGTTTTACCCTGCCTGTTGACTGGGTGGTCATTCTATATTATGCAATTGGAATTACAGAATGTACTCTCTGGCTGGGTACCGTGTTTGTGCGCAAGGTGGATATTTCGAGCGATGTGCCTGTCGTAATAACTGAAACACAGTTGTCGCTTCGACAAAAGTCCCCTGTTTGGCAAGATAAATGGGCCATCGCAGTCTTGTTGTTCGTTTTTCTGCTGGGATGGATGCCGCAGATGATGATTTGGTTTACGCCAGTTCGTTTCCCCCATCTGTCTGAGGAAGCATTATTTGCTTCCTTCGCTTCGAACACGTCTTTTACTTCGGAAAAACAAATGCTCAAAGAACGAGCGGGTAATGATCTATTAACTCCCGAATACTTACGGCAGCATGGCATGTTGCTATATCGAGGATTGGCTTTATATCCGCGCTATTATCGTTCTGGACAGGGAGAACCATCTTCAGGCTGGCAAATATTTCGGGTAAAGAATTTTAACCGTTTGGGGTTTTATTTGATGGGTCCCGATGAGGAAAAAGTCTTACTTGCGCTAGACAAACCGCCCCAATCTTTGCCGAATGGAAGGGATGTGTTAGTGATAGGATGTCCAGGAAGTGCATACGTTGACGCATTAGCGGTGATAACGTATCCGTCTAATGAAAATTTATCCCCTGGGATTATCTTACGTTCATCTCTACCGTCTAATATGAGTTGCCCATTTCCCGCACCATAAATTATGACCGACTCTGCTCCAATCGTATTGATTAATCCTAATCTGGTCATACAAAGAGATGATCCCTTCACGACGGGCATTGTGTATATGCCGGTCGGTTTAGCCTATGCAGCGGCATCGTTACGAAGTGCCGGGTTCTCTGTACAGGTAATCGATGCTTATGGTGAAAAACCATATCAATCCAGATTAACGGGAAAATTTGCACTTTTTGGTCTGGATGAAGAACAAATTAGCTCGCGGATTCCTGTAGATTCACTGGCAATATTTATATATGCCATCAATCTTACCAATCATATTTCAACCATTGGCATCGTGCAGTATCTTGCCCATGAGCGTCCTCATATACCGGTGATTGTCTTGGAAAACACACAAGCGGTAACCGCGTACTCTTTACAATTCGTGATGCAGGAGTTTTTTAAAGCAGGTGCCAGTGCAGTTATCACTGGTGAAAGTGAGCATAGAGTAGTCCGACTGGCGTGTTGGCTGAAGGAGAATCAAGGGGAATGTGCTTTACAAACCGGGATGTTCGCGATGGATGGCTTGGGTACACTGGACGGATATCAACCTCCTCTTGAGGTAATCGATGATTTAGATACACTTCCATTTCCAGCATGGGATTTGTTTCCTTTAGAAAATTACTGGAAGTTACGATTTGGACATAGTCCGGTTTCTTCGCCGGATGGTCGTTATATGCCGCTGTTGACTTCCCGCGGTTGCCCGTATCCATGCAAATTTTGTGTGATTCCTGCAACAAACAAGCAGAAATGGCGGGCACGTTCTGCTAAAAATGTCGTCGATGAGATGGAAGATGCCATCCAGCATTTTCTAGTAAACGAATTCCATATTGAAGATGTGGATCCAACCGTATCTGATCAGCGCATTCGCGAAATATGCCAGGAAATCATCACACGCGGTTTGCGCGTTATCTGGAAATTGGGTTCTGGTACGAAAATCGAGACCATGCGAAATGAAGAAACGATTGATCTGATGGCTCAGGCTGGCTGCCGTTATATTTCTATTTCTCCCGAGACAGGATCGCCGCGGTTGCTCAAAGCGA
>JBAXBF010000570.1:0-1810 GCA_037142095.1 Chloroflexota bacterium | reverse complement strand
TTGATATAGCAGACCTGCAGCGCGTCGATTTGGGTATTGCCATGTGCCACTTTGATTTTTCAGCGAGAGCGCTGGGTCTTAATGGGAAGTGGCAGAATCATGAACCAGCTATCGAGAAACCGGACCCTCTGCTAGAATACAGAATAAGTTACATTCCTCAGGAATTGATCACAGTCGATAATGTTGAATAATAACCCGAAAATGGTGGATTGGCATCATCGCTACCAACAACAAGCGCAATGGACGAAAGCTCTGCGCCGTTATCTTTATGAGCGCTGCGAAATTGAGAAGGCGCAGCGGATTCTTGAGGTTGGCTGTGGCACGGGTGCGCTCCTTATGGAATGGATGATCTTTTCCAGTCCTACCATTTATGGTTTGGATATCAATAATGACCATCTAAGACAGGCAAAGAAACATGCACCTCGTGCCTGCCTGACGCTGGGAAACGCCTATTCCCTTCCATACCCGACCGCTTTCTTCGATGTTAGTTTATGCCATTTTTTGCTTCTCTGGTTAAAGGATCCTATGAGAGCTTTAGCAGAGATGAGGCGGGTAACCCGCTCGGGCGGCTTTGTGCTTGTTCTGGCGGAACCGGACTACGGTGGACGAATCGACTACCCTGATGTTTTGCACCCACTTGGAGAATTGCAGCGCAAGGCGTTGTTACGCCAGGGAGCCGATCCATTGATAGGTCGTCAATTAGGCAGTCTTATGGGGCAGGCGGGCTTCTCTAACGTTGAAACCGGTGTGTTGGGTGGTCAATGGACGCAATCACCAGACCTCAAAGGACAAGCGATGGAATGGTCTGTTTTAGAAGATGATTTGCAGGGTATGGTTACCGCAGATACTTTGAGAAACCTGCGGCGTGCGGATGAAGAAGCCTGGCAACGCGGTGAGCGCATTCTTTTCGTGCCTACGTTCTACGCCTTTGCCAGGGTCTGATGCGTTAAATCATGGGTAGAACAATTGATTGCTGGGATTGGTATTTTCCCTTCTTATCGGCGTAAGATATTTCGCATGTCTCATCCGCTTCGAAGAAAAGTATCTGTGCCAGTCCTTCATTAGCGTATATTTTTGCTGGCAAAGGGGTTGTGTTTGAGATTTCCAGCGTAACATAGCCTTCCCATTCTGGCTCTAACGGCGTTACGTTAACCACGATTCCACAGCGAGCATAAGTACTTTTACCCAAACACAAAACCAACACGGAGCGCGGAATACGGAAATATTCTACAGTGCGGGCAAGCGCGAATGAGTTCGGAGGAATGACGCAAACATCACCCTGGTAATCCACCATCGAGCGGGTATCAAAGTGTTTTGGATCGACGATAGCAGAATAAACATTGGTAAAAATCTTAAATTCATCTGCAACCCGCACGTCATATCCATAAGAGGATACGCCATATGAAATAACACCGTCGCGAACCTGAGCGGGCTCAAAAGGTTCGATCATTCCTTGTTTCAGTGCCATTTCACGAATCCAATGGTCATGCTTCAATCCCATAACATACTCCTCGTTGCAATGATGCGATAAAAAATATTAAAAATATTAGCAGAATATCCGAAAAATATATTTTCTTATTTCCAAATTACGCTTGTTTTAACCGTTCTTCGCGTTGTTTTAATAAAGCCTCGATTTCGGCGAGATTTTGTGTTGATAATGTCCAATCTCCCGCAGGTGCGATTTGGGTGATTTGATCTGGACGGCGGGCACCGGCGATTGCAGAGGTTACCTGCGGTTGTCGCAGCACCCAGGCGACTGCCAGTTCACCCACGCTGCGGTTATATCGTTTGGCGATGGCAGAAAGACTTT
>JBAXBF010000569.1:0-1825 GCA_037142095.1 Chloroflexota bacterium | reverse complement strand
CGCCTGCTACAAGCGCAATGACAAACAAGATGCCCAGTACCCATAAAATTGTTGATATTCTTTTTGACATAGTTACCTCCAAAATTTGATATGATATTGATATACTTAATTTATCGTCGATTCTGTATTTTGTATTTTTCTCTGGTCATGATTAATGGATCGTAGCATTTTGCTGCTAACTTTTACGATCCAACTCCAATGGAAACACAGATGAATTCCCGCAGAGATGACCATGATAAATCCAGCCCAAGAATGCAGAAATATCCAAGTGGGTCTCGCAAACAGAAAAACAGAGTTGATTTCTTGTCCACCGTCAAATCCTTTGAAAAGAAGATAAATACCACTGACTGCCGTTAGTATAAAGCTAACACCAAGGATTAAATCCATCACTAGATTTAACTTGCCATTTTTGTTGGTACATTTACACTTATTCATTAACTCATCAGCTAATCGGTTAGTCATTTGTTCTATCCAATTCCAATGAGAAATTAGATGGATTATTATTATAACGATCATCAATACACCAACCCAATTATGAATGTCATTCAATACATAATGCATCAAGGATTGGGATCTGTTTATTGGAATTCTGCTTTCAAGATATTCACTCGAAGAAGCATGTAAAAAATGTATTCCCGAGGCTGATGTAAATAAACTGGTGACTAAGAGAACCATATCTACCAGCCAATTATTTCGGATTTTACTAGCCATTGATTATATAATTCTCCTCGAATAGAAAGATTTTCTATCTATTAAAGTGAATATATCAAGAGATTGTGGAGAAATTGTGATGATAAGCTGGAAAGATTGTGGAGATTATGCGGGATTTTAATCTATGAGCAAACAGGACGCAGAACTTATCCCAATACGTAAGATATTGTCCGCAGGTTCAAAATATATGGGTTTTATGAAAATGTGGGCGGTTACGTCAAATCAAGAACGCTATCCAGTCCACGCCGCAGACCGGTGAACGAATTAACCTTGCGAATCGCTAAAAGTGCGCCGTCAACGTAGGGTTGAGCGCTGCTGCCTGAATCATGGCGCAGAGTGAGTTGTTGGTCAGGCATACCAAAGGTGATTTCCGCCGAGATATTATAACCAGGTAAGCGGATAGAATGAATTTGTGATTCATTGAGACGCGCACCCCGTGTTTCCACGATCCCTTGGTTTTGCTCCAAAGGGACGGTGAGTTCAGAAGGGCGAATCTTGGACAATCGATTTGCTAATTCACGCACGGTTCCGCTGGGTGTATCCTTTTTTCCATCATGGGCGTAATCGATGATTTCCCATTGAGGAATATATTTGGCGGCAATCACGGTAAATTTCTGTAATAAGACCACGGTGAGAGCAAAATTACCCACTGCCAACACCCCTCGCTGGCGTTGTTCGGCGAGCAGCGCGATATCTGCATAATCGTCGTCCGATTATCCCGATGTGCCAATCACCACATGCGCGCCTTGTTGCAAAGCTGCCATGCAATTGGCTTTCGCAACCGTTGGTTTTGTGTACTCGAAGAAAACATCACAAGGATGGACGAGGGCTTCCTGCGTCGTCGCGTAGATGGGGCATTTCAGTCGCGGTTCTAATAAGACGTCGCCCAATACGCGCTGTGCATGTGTGCGCGAGATCGCAGACACAAGCGTTATATCATCCGATTGGGCGATAGCCCGCGCAAGGGCTGAGCCTGCCCATCCTGTTGCACCCGCTAAACATACGCGAATGGACATCTTTTCACCTCTTTAATCCAGTTGATAATCCCCAATCTTGTTACTTTTCCTGGTGTTCCAGCAAGTAGTGGATCGATTCATCAAATACGGACTCATAT
>JBAXBF010000568.1:0-1844 GCA_037142095.1 Chloroflexota bacterium | reverse complement strand
GAGAATCTTTGCAATTAGAATCCTTGCCTTTATTTTCGTGTCAGCTATTATTGGGTCAGATTTGACCTTCCAAAATTTTATCATATTTATCACCCTGCGATGACGAGTTTAGATTATTCAGACCGTTAGGGCATTACATCGAATGAAGGATATTTGAATGGAAATAGTAATATTGCTGTTTGTGCTCGTAGGTGGTTCTATAATCCTCTCTGCCTGGAAAAGGAATACATCATCTGATAATAGTTCCCCACAATCCGAACATGATGAAAATAGCAGTTGTGTCCGTAAATGCCTTGCTTGTGGACAAGAACTGGAAATGAAAACTTGGATTTCCAACTATAATGCCCCTAAGCTCATAATCTTCATAGGTTTACTGTTAGGCTACATCCCAGGGTTGATCTTCCTTGCCTTCAACTGGGGTAAATATAAGTGTCCGAGTTGTGGGGAGATCGGGAAAAATCAAGTAATTGAACCATAAGGACTAATTGCAATGATGACGCTTCTGGAAATTCAGCAACTCACGCCAAAAATCTGTCGCTTTCATGGTTACTCTGATAACGTGTGTAAACTTATGACAATCTGAAAGGGTTATTGTGACTCAAAATCGTATCCGTGTCATAGGGCTGACCGGTGGTATTGCCAGCGGCAAGAGCAGTATCGCCAGTTTTTTTGAAGAAGAGGGTGTCCCGGTAATAGATGCCGATCAACTTGCTCGAGTTGCAGTGATGCCTGGAAGCGAGACATTAGGGCGCATAGCGGCAATTTTTGGAGATGATGTAATCGCCCCAGATGGTTCACTTGATCGCAAACTACTTGGAACAATGGTTTTTTCGTCAGAGAATAAACGCCGTCAACTGGAAGAGATATTGCATCCGGAAATCCGCCGACTGGCTGAAGATCTCATCGCACAAGCAGCCGCAGAGGGGCATCGACTGCTCGTGTACATGGCGCCACTCCTTATAGAAGCCGGCGCCACCGACCGTGTTGATGAAATCTGGGTCGTGACGGTGCGTCCAGATATTCAGTTAGAGCGTTTGATGCGGCGCGATGGTATTTTTCGCGAGGATGCTGAGAGAATAATTGCCAGTCAGATGCCATTGACCGATAAGGAACTTTACGGAAAAGTGGTAATCGATAACAGTGGGACAGAGCAAGAGACGAGACGCGTTCTGGAGAAGATCTGGGTACGTGAGGCGGAGAATATTGATGAGTGAGAGGGAACATGTGAACTGTTTTGCCGCTGTGCCCCGTGGAGCAGAGGAACTTGCCGCCCATGAGTTGGCAACGCTCGGAATCACGGGAGCAATTGCCGGCAGAGGGGGAGTGGCGTTTATCACCGACCGGACGGGGCTCTACAGGGCCAATCTCTGGCTGCGCACCGCCAGCCGCGTGTTGGTGCAGTTGGCGTCATTTTCCTGTACCAATCCGGGCGAACTTTACGCCGCTGTACACGAGATCGCCTGGCAGGATCTGATTACCCCCACCATGACCCTGGCGGTGGATTGTAGTTTGCGAGATTCTGTTCTCACACACTCCGGCTTTGTGGCGCTCAAAACCAAGGATGCCATTGTAGACCGAATCCGTGAAGCGTGTGGAAGCCGCCCAAGCGTTGACACCTCTTCGCCGGACGTCCGTATTAACGTGCATCTGCACAAAAACGTCTGTACCGTCAGTCTCGACAGTTCCGGCGATTCGCTTGATCGTCGCGGCTACCGTCTTGAGCGCAATGAGGCGCCGCTGCGTGAAACTTTGGCGGCGGCGATAGTCGCGTTGACCGGATGGGATGGATCAGTGCCTCTGGCCGATCCGATGTGCGGGTCAGGGACTATTCCGGTTGAGGCGGC
>JBAXBF010000567.1:0-1846 GCA_037142095.1 Chloroflexota bacterium | reverse complement strand
TCCATGTTACGGCAGGCAATTACCCGGATTTGGAAGGCGCACGGGTCGTCATCATCACAGCCGGCGTCGGGCAAAAACCGGGTGAGACGCGCTTGCAACTCTTAGGTCGCAATGCTGCGGTTTTTAAGCAAGTTATTCCCAATGTCCTGCGTTATGCACCCGATGCTATCCTGGTGATAGCCAGTAATCCAGTCGATATCATGACCCATCTAACCGCAACCTATGCAAAGGAATTTGGCGTACCCAGCAGCCATGTCATCGGCTCAGGTACCATGCTGGACACAGCCCGTTTTCGCTCACTGGTTGGGCGCGCCCTTGATATCGACTCGCGTCATGTTCATGCCTACGTAGTCGGTGAACACGGCGATTCGGAAGTGCTTGGCTGGTCAGCAGTCAGTATCGGTGGTATCCCGCTGGAGGAATTTTGCACTCGCCACTGTGCAGACATGTGCGCCATTGACCGCCACCTCATTGATGAGCGTGTTCGCCGGGCTGCTTACCGGATTATTGAAGGGAAGGGAGCTACCTATTATGGCGTTGGGAGTGCCCTGGCACGCATCGTACGCGTCATTCTACAGGACGAACGTTCCATTCTCACAGTTTGCACGCCAATGCCTGATCTCGAAGGCTTCAAGGATGTAACTGTATCGGTACCCCATCTGCTTGGTGGGGATGGTATTTTAGATACATTCCTTCCCGTTCTGGACGAACAAGAGACGAGCGCTTTTCATAATTCCGTCAAACTCATCCAGAATATTATTCGTGATATGGAAAAAGAAGGCATTTTGTGATTAAAAACATATCGATTGAAAAAGTAAACCATAGCCAATGACAACTTCTCCCGATTTTGCCAATAAACGCTGGGTTGTAAAACCGCGTATTAACCAAGAGCAAAGTGAAGCTTTACATGAATATGATCCTATTCTACGCCAGCTTCTGGTTAACCGCGGTTACAAATCAACCGAAGAAGCCCGCCATTATCTGGAGGCACGCCCACCCCTAAACAGTGATCCATTCCAGATGTTGGGAATGGGAAAGGCGGTCGAGCGCATTCTACATGCCATTACGCATAATGAAAAGATGGCGGTGTATGGGGATTATGATGTTGATGGCGTTACGGCAACTGCATTGCTCACCATTGCCATTCAAGCGATGGGGGGCGATATTAAACCATACATACCAAATCGTTTTGATGAAGGATACGGGCTTAATAAAAGTGCCCTGGAAGAACTGAAAGATGGCGGAATGGCTGTGGTGATCACGGTCGATAACGGTATCCGTTCTCTACAAGAAGTCGCTTATGCCCGGGAAATCGGGCTAGACTTAATTATCACAGATCACCACCAACCCAAAGATGAAATACCGGATGCACTGGCTGTCATCGACCCGAAGCAGCCTTTCGATCCTTACCCCGATAAAAATCTCTCCGGGGTTGGCTTGGCTTATAAATTAGTGGAAGCCCTTGCTACAAAACGAGGCGGGGTTGTGTTGGAAAGTTATCTTGATCTGGTTGCCCTGGGCACTGTAGCGGATGTTGTGCCATTAACAGGGGAAAACCGGTACCTGGTGCGGCGCGGGTTGGAACACTTGAGAACGCCCAACCGTCAAGGACTTCTTTCCCTGATGGGAGTAGCAGGTCTCATAGATGAAAGAAGCTTGAGACCGAAACGCATATCAACCATGCATATCGGTTATATGTTGGCGCCGCGCATCAACGCAGCCGGCAGATTGGAATCTGCACTGGATGCCTTGAATTTATTGATGACCGATAACTTTATGGAAGCTGGCAGGCTGGCGCAGCAACTCAATCTTCAGAACAAGCAACGCCAGGAGCTGACTAAAACGA
>JBAXBF010000566.1:0-1849 GCA_037142095.1 Chloroflexota bacterium | reverse complement strand
TTGTTGGGTAAGGAAATGGTGCTCGAAACCAGCCGGTTAGGCAACGATATCGTCGTTTTAGGTGCAGCAGCCTTGTTGATGCAGGCGGAACTTGGTTTGGTATGAAATCTTACACTTTGAGGTATACGTATGAAAGAATTTAACCCGATGATAAAACCCCGTTTGATTCCTCCCCTGGATGAAGGATTTCTCCCAGCGGCATTGTATAACCGCTGGTTCGACGAGAAAGTAAAAGAGTCCGGTGTAGGCATGCCGCTCCTCCTGGGTTTGGAGCGCACGGATGGGCATCTTTCCCGTTTTGCACTGCAGGTTTTTGCCGAAGATCATCCTCAATTTTCGGAAAATTATACCTATGTGGAACGCATCCTCAAGTCCCTGTTGTGGATGCGTGGCGGCTGGAAAGTCTATGTGGGTGGTTCACAAAAGATCGGCGCATATATCCAAAAATGCTATTCTGCTGCAGGGGAACGCCAATTTGATTACCAGTTCATGGGCGAATCGATCTATGAAAAAACCTTCACGGTGGTAAATTGCAGCATCGCAGAAGTTCCTACTGAAAAGGAGCGACATTTCCCGCTTGGACGCCATCTCGATGGCTGCCGTATCGGATTCGATCTGGGCGCTTCGGATGTGAAGGTATCAGCCGTGGTGAATGGAGAAGCCATCTTCAGCGAAGAGATCGTCTGGGAACCGGGTAAGCAAACGGATACCCAGTATCACCGAGATCAAATCACGAAGGCGCTCAAGATGGCGGCGGCGCGCATGCCGCGCGTGGATGCCATCGGCGGAAGCTCGGCGGGGGTGATTATCGACAACCGCATGATGGTGGCGTCTCTCTTCCGGGGTATTCCCAAGGAAGACTTCCATCAGGTTCATGAGATATTCCAGAAAATGCAGAAGGAATGGAGCGTGCCGTTGGTGGTGGTCAATGATGGGGAAGTGACTGCTCTGGCTGGTTCGATGTCTCTGGAAGAGAATGGCATACTGGGCATCGCTCTCGGATCGAGTGAAGCGGGCGGATATGTTAACCTGCAAGGTAATATCACCGACTGGTTAAATGAACTCGCCTTTGTGCCGGTTGATCTCAATCCTGCTGCCCCGCTGGATGAGTGGTCAAGAGACCGCGGCGTAGGCGGGTTATATTTCTCACAGCAATGCGTGTTCCGATTAGCAGGGCGTGCTGGTATTTCCATTCCTGAAAATATCACCAATGCAGACAAGCTCAAGGTGGCGCAGGAGAAACTCGAAAGCGGGCACCGCGGAGCGTACCAGATATGGGAGAGCATCGGCATTTATATGGGTTATGGCATCGCTCATTACGCTCGTTTTTACGATCTGAACCACATCCTGATTCTTGGACGGGTTACATCTGGCAGCGGCGGGCAGATTATCCTGGATGGAGCCAATGAAGTCCTGCGTACTGAATTTCCTGAGATATCCACCCGGATCAAGATTCAATTGCCGGATGAAAAGAGCCGCCGGGTTGGGCAGTCTATTGCCGCTGCGAGTTTGCCAATCCTTTAGCCGTAATATTGAGGAAGGAATTAATGCAAAAATTGGAGAGCTATATGCCAATTGATTTGAGAACATCCGGTATTGACCAATATTTTGAGCGTATTCTCGCTCTGGAAAAACGCGTCTTTGAGTCCCAGCACGCTGAAATGGAAAAGATTGCACGCCAGATGGCGCAAACAATCGCTACCGATGGGCGCATCTTTATCTTTGGCACGGGTCACTCCCATATGATGATGGAGGAAGGTTTCTTCCGCGCCGGCGGGTTAGCTTGCGTGGTGCCCATTTTCTATTCTGCGCTCATGCTGCATGAATATCCAGGACTGTCCAGTTTTTT
>JBAXBF010000565.1:0-1867 GCA_037142095.1 Chloroflexota bacterium | reverse complement strand
CTATTTTCAGTTTGTTATAAAGGTTCTCGTTTTCACTGGGATTGGCTGAATAAAGCAAGAATGCCATATTCAATAAATAGTCCATGCGCTCATTCCCTTTTAAAAGCGCAGAAGCAACCGCGTGATCCGATTGAACCGGTTCTGGTACGGAAGGCATATCAGGCTGCTTCAATTTGCTGGAAGTGAACGCTTTACTGCCATATCCACAAATCCCCGCCAGGTGAAACGAAGCAGAGGATGGTTTGTACAGGATCATCTCAACGGGCTTATTTTTGACTCCTTCTCCTAAAATCTTTTCTGCATCTTCTTTACTAAGACCGGCGCATTTCTTGAGAATATTAACAATTGGTTTAGTTGGTTGTTTGGACGGGACCGGTTCTTCTGAGGCTATGGAGACAACGAAAGTCGCTTCATATTCACTTTCGGTGATTTCTTTGCTCGCAGCTTTGTCTTCGGGATAGGGATCCACACTTTTTAACAGAATTTTATACCCCTCGAATAGGAGCCAGTTGTTATCAGAAGCTGGATTCGTCGTTAATTCAAACAGCGGTGGAAGTGGAATCACCCCGCGCATAATACCGACCTGAACGCGAGCTTCACCGATTTGAGCGCAAAACCATTTTCTTGGGCAGCGCGAATCGGCGACTACGGAATAGAAAAAAATTCCAAAATCATCCGGTGTACCTTGTAGATTGGCAGACTGTCCTATTTTGAGGGAGAAGGGTTCATTCAGGTGGGCGGTGCTGTTTTTGAGCGGAGTGGTGGCCAGCGGTTGATCGGTGGCGCTGAATGCTTGCTGCGGTGCATTCTTGGTTGCTTCTTGGGTTGGAATACTGCGCGTGGCTTGTTGCTGGATAACTTCACTTGCGGCAGGTCTCAATCCATTTGATTGGCTGATTGCACAACCAAAGAGGAAACTGCCGCCGAACCCGATCAATATGCTGATCATGCTCAAGCGCTGTAAGGTTATCATTCTGTCTCCTTATCGACTCGAATCTTAAGTGCCTGAGTTCTCGGGCACAATAGAGAGACGCTGAGAAGAGGGGCGTGGTTCCATAAAACGCGGATCTTTAACCAAGCGATTGAGGATCACGAGACCGGTCAAACAAAAAGCCAGCGATACAGAGAACATAACCACGTAACCGAAGGTCAGGACGATCCAACCTGCCAGAATGGGAGAAATGAATAAGGCGGGTCCTGTAAGCGAGCGGGTCAGTCCAATGTATGTCGGGCGCTCATCTTCAGGACCAAACTCCATTGCCAGATTAAAATCAGAGAGCAAACCGCCCGCAGTGCTGATACCCATCAGGGCAAATATGAGATAGATTGCCCATTGGATCTGGAAAAAAGTGGTGGCGAGTGCGATGCAAAGCGCAGTACACCAAAAGGTGATAGCAAGCTCCATGACGTGTTTGTGTCCCAAGCGATCGCCCAAAGGTCCCCAGATCATATAGCCGATGACACCGGTTGCATATAAAATACCTGTATAGACCGCCGCTGTGGCGTCTGGTAGAGCATATTTTTGGATTGAATAGACCGCAACAAAACCAATTGCCATGTTTCCCAGGTAAGAAAACCAGCGGCTGACCAGATAAGTGCGAAAATTAGCATTGGAGCGGATAATTTTCATTAACCGGGCTCGATATTGACCCTCAGCATGGTGCGTTGCTGGAGCAGGACGTGAAGGTTCACGGGTTTGGGCGAGAAAGAAAAACGAAACCCAGATTGCCACAGCACCGATGCCGAAGATTAAGGCAAAATTCAGCGGGTAGGGAAAATTAAAGAGCAGCAGGCTGGCGATGGTCGCCCCGGCAATACCGAAGAGTTGTCCAAAAATATGAGATACACTGAAGAAACGACCGCGGTG
>JBAXBF010000564.1:0-1878 GCA_037142095.1 Chloroflexota bacterium | reverse complement strand
ATGCGGTGGCTGAATTTGAAATGCTGACTTTTTCATTTTATCAAAAACTGAATGAGGAAAGACAGGATATTCTAGCCGATTTTTATAAAACGGGAAAAGCCTACAAAATATGAACGATATTTTAGTCAATAAGATTCAAAGTATCCAGCGATGTGTGGAACGAGCGCGCGAGGAGTATGATAAAAGTCCTGGCACTTTTGACGCTGACTTTACTTCTCAGGATGCTGCTATATTGAATATCTTGCGTGCTTGTGAGCAAGCAATTGATTTAGCTAACCATATTATTAAATTGAATAAGATGGGAATCCCGAATTCCAGTGTTGAAAGTTTTGACTTATTACAAAGAAAGCATGTAATATCCAAAGACCTGGCTGAAAAACTAAAAAATATGGTGAGGTTCCGTAACTTGATTGTTCACCAATATGATAAGTTGGATATTGAAATTGTCAAAAGCGTGATAAATAATAATTTGGCAGATCTTGGATTATATACAGACCAAGTGATTGAATACTTTCGAGATAATCCGTCTTAATGGGTTTTACGATCATTACTCCTTAAAATATAAACGGGATAAACATCTTGCTCTTTTTCATATACTCCTGGTAGGCTGGACCGAAAAAGCGAATGTTTTCTCCTTCATCTGCTTTCGCAGTTGCTACTAAAAATAGGCTGGCAACAAGCGCAAGGCATCCTCCAGTGATGGAAGGATACTTGAAAAAGATACCCCAATTCAGAATAAATAGCGAACTATAGAGCGGATGGCGAATGTAACGAAAGGCTCCAACGGTTACGAGAGTGGTTGTCTTTTCGAAACCCATCATGGGCGTGTCCACTATGCGGTTCTTGTCCGGCTTACCGATGGTGTAAAGGAAATAGACGCCATATAAGGCAAGGAACACGCTGATGAATAATAACAGCCAGGAAATGATTTGGTGGATTGCAAAAGGATCGCGAAACCAATAGCCGATATTGAGTAAGGTTAAGATCAACATGGCTTCCCAGGCAAAGAATCTGTAAAAGCCATGGGAATTGGGAGAACGCAAAGATTTTCGTGATACATAGAAAATCACGATGGTAACCAGAATAAAGGGGATGATTTTTAGATAAGATATCATAGCAAAAGTCCTCATTTTGATTATACCTTTAATCCAGGGAAGTTTGGTAAAATAGAAATGAGGAGAACTAAAAATGGAAATTAAACCCATTCATACTGAATCAGACTATCAAGATGCTTTGAATGTAATTGATAAATTATTAGATGCTCAGCCGGGTACTCCAGCGGGTGACCGCTTAGATGTGGTGGTTACTTTGATTGAAGCCTATGAGAAGAAACAATATCCAATTCCTGAACCAGACGATCCGGTGGAAGTGCTAAATTATTACATGGAAAGCCGTGGATTAAGCCATGCAGAGCTTATTCCTTTTCTTGGAAGTAAAGAGCGCGTTTCCGAAGTACTGAACCGCAAGCGTGGGTTACCTTTTGCTTGCTTCACTTTGTAATCGGATATTCTTTCTGAATGTAAGCCTTCACTTCTTCAGGATCGCTCATCTGTAACGCACGCTCAGCAACTGTGCGGCAATCATTCGCCGAGAGAGAACGCAAGATTTCCTTGATCGTCGGAATCATCGGGGCGTTCATGCTGAATTCATCTAATCCCAGACCCAGTAGGATGGGGATCGCGGCTGGTTCACCTGCCAGCTCGCCGCACATGCCGACCCACTTTCCGTATTTATGCGCTGTTTCAATCAGGCTGGCGACCAGGCGCAGGACAGCCGGGCTAAAAGCACTGCTCAGATAACTTAGAGCCGGATGTGTCCGGTCTACAGCTAGCGTGTATTGGGTTAAATCGTTTGTTCCAATGGAGAAGAAATCGACAT
>JBAXBF010000563.1:0-1889 GCA_037142095.1 Chloroflexota bacterium | reverse complement strand
GTAACAGGAAGTTTTGACGATTTTCGTTCTCATCATATGCGTTTGTTGGATGAAGCTTCCAAACTGGGTGATTTGCATGTGCTTTTATTATCCGATATGGCTTTGCGCACTTTGAATGGCGTTTCTCCAAAATTGACGCAAGAAGAGCGTTTATATCTTCTTCAATCGATACGATATGTCAAGGATGTAACTATCATTGATAAACCTCTTGAACAAGAGATTTCATTACCAAACCTATCTTTTCAAGTGCATATGTGGGTAGTAGATAATTCTAGCGATACACCCTCAAAACGATCTTATTGTCAGATACATCATATTGAATACCATCCGATCGATCGTAATGATTTGTACACATTTTCAGATCCGAATTACGATCCCATCGATGACACAACCGGCAGGAAAAAAGTTATAGTGACTGGTTGCTTTGATTGGTTCCATTCAGGGCATGTTCGTTTCTTTGAGGAAGTAGCTGAACTTGGCGATTTGTATGTTGTGGCTGGCAGTGATCGTAATGTACGGCTTCTTAAGGGAGAAGGTCATCCCTTCTTTCCTCAAAACATACGTTGGTATATGATTCAAGCTGTTCGTTTTGTAAAACAGGCAATGATTTCGACGGGATCCGGTTGGATGGATGCTGAGCCAGAAGTCGCTGTCATCAAGCCTGATATTTATGCGGTCAACGAAGATGGGGATAAACCGGATAAGAGATTATTTTGTCAGGAACACGGCATACAATATGTTGTTTTGAAACGTCTTCCTAAAGAAGGGCTGCCAAAGAGGCAAAGTACGGATTTGCGAGGTTTTTAGGAGGTAGGTATGTTATACGCAGTTATTATGGCAGGTGGATCAGGTACTCGTCTTTGGCCACTTAGCCGACAGAATCATCCCAAGCAGGCTTTGAAACTTGTTGGCGAGCGTACAATGTTCCAGCACGCTGTAGACCGTTTGACTCCGCTTTTCTCAAGCGAGCAAATCTTGGTAGTCACTCGCTCAGAACATGCACCTATCCTTGCGGCACAGGTGCCTGATTTAAAACCGTCCAATTTCATCATTGAACCAGAAGGGCGCGGCACCGCTCCTGCTATCGGTTTAGCAGCGATCCATTTGCAGAAAAGATATCCAGACGCGGTCATGGCGGTATTAACCGCTGACCATTACATCACGGATACCGAAGAATTTCGTAAAGCGTTGATGGCAGGCAGTTTACTTGCTAAAGATAGATATCTGGTAACTTTGGGCATTCATCCTGAATCTCCTTCTACAGGATTTGGTTATATTCAGCAGGGAGAATCTTTGGGTGATTTTGGAGGGTTACCTGCCTTTCGTGTTGAACGTTTTATTGAGAAGCCAGATTTGGAAAAAGCAACCTGGATGGTGGAAAGCGGTGGTTTTGCCTGGAATAGTGGTATGTTTGTCTGGCGTGTAGATCGTATTATGGGCGAAATTCAGAAGCAAATGCCTGGGCTTTATGCTAAATTGATGGAGCTAAGTGCCGCAATAGATAAACCTGAATATGAAGACGTAATAAAAGCGCTCTGGCATAAGGTAGAAAAACAGACCATCGACTATGGTGTCATGGAAAGTGCTGAGGATGTGGCTGTTATACCGGTCAACATTGGTTGGTCAGATATTGGCAGTTGGAGAAGTTTGTTCAACTTACTACCAATTGATCAAAACCTTAACTCGTGGACAGGACCTCATATTGATCTGGATACCGAGGATACGCTGGTCATCAATGATAAGCGTTTGGTGGCTACCATTGGTGTGAAGGGAATGATCATCATCGATACCGGGGATGCTTTGTTGGTTTGTCCCAAAGAGCGAGAACAGGATGTGCGTGAAATTGTCAAAGAACTCAAGGAGAAGGGTAAGGATAATTGGTTATGACA
>JBAXBF010000562.1:0-1903 GCA_037142095.1 Chloroflexota bacterium | reverse complement strand
AGAAATTAATTACGATATAAATAGGCGTGTAAGTTCAAAACGATCTACATCTACTAACCCTAAGTCGGTAAGTTTCAGGCTCGGGATTACAGGTAAAGACATAAAAGCCATTGTCATAAAAGGGTCATGAAGGGGGGACCCTAACGACCTTGCCCCAGCTACCAATCGTTTGTGTTGGACTGCTACGATGTCGATGGGTTGATCACTCATTAACCCGGCAATTGGCAGTGGTAATTGTTCAATAATTGACTCTCTTTCTACAACAACCATCCCACCTTGCATAGAAGTTATCGCTTTTACTGCTGTAAGCATACTTTCATCATCCATTCCAGCGACGATAATATTATGTGAATCATGAGCGATTGTGCTTGCGATAGCACCTCTTTGTAATCCTAATCCCTTGATAAAACCTATTCCCATTCGACCACTTCCGAGATGTCTTTCAATAACTGCAAGTTTAACCAAATCTCGTTCTTGATTGGCTACAGCATAACCTGAATTGATGGAAGCATCTTCGACAAGAGAATCTGTTATTAATTGATCAGGTCTTACGCCAATAACACGGATCCTTTTTCCTTCGGCAGGTATGGAAAAATTCAATTTATCCCATCGAACGTTAATTGTTCCACGTGTTTTGGTACCTTTAACAGGTTGTTCCCAATAAAGCATATGTCCATGCTCGGCTGCTAATCTTCCACCACGGTATACTTGTTCTGGATGAATATTGTTTAAATCAGAAAATACAACCAGGTCGGCGCGCTTACCAGGAACAATAACTCCACGATCGAACAGACGAAAGTATTCAGCAGGGTTTAGCGTTGCTGCGCGAATAGCGATTATCGGATCTATCCCTAGATTTACAGCAGAGCGAATTATATAATCTATTGATCCCTGTTCCAGCAAATCATGTGGATGTCGATCATCTGTACAAAAACAAACACGCCTGTTCGATGTAGTGAGAATCGGAAGTAGTGCTTTTAAATTATGAGCGTTGGTTGCTTCACGAATAAAGATAGTCATGCCCAAGCGTGATTTCTCCTTGGCTTCTTCATATGTTGTACACTCATGGTCTGATAAGATACCAGCAGACGCATAAGCATTTAGATCTTTGCCTGTTACCTCAGGTGAATGACCATCAATAATCCGTCCATTGAAAACTTGAATTTTTTGTAAAACCCGCCGATCCCCATTAATTACTCCAGGATAATTCATAACTTCACCCAAACCCAATACCCAAGGATTCATTAATAAAGTTGCCAGATCATAAAATTCAAGTTGGGCACCACTTGTTTCCATATGTGTAGCGGGAACGCATGAGGGTGCAGTAACATACATGCTGAGGGGACCATGCTTAGCATCTTGCAACATGAAGCGAATGCCCTCTAACCCAAGGACGTTGGCGATTTCATGTGGGTCGGATATGACAGTTGTAACTCCATGAGGTATAACTGCCCGCGCAAACTCACGTGGCGGTACAAGTGAACTTTCGATATGAACATGTGCATCGATAAATCCAGGACAAATAAATTTTCCCCTTAAATCAACTATTCGCTCAGCTTCATAACCTTTACTTAAGGCTGCTATCTTTTCATCCGCAATAACTACATCAGTCGAATTAATTTCTCCTGTCAACACATCTACAACATTGGCATTCTTTAATATAAGATCTGCTGCTTTATTACCCCGCGCTATCTGAATAAATTCTTCTAATTCCATAACACCTGCTTTTTTAAAAAATAATAATGATAAGATTCTACCCAATCAGGTAATAAACGACGTTGTTAACTCATACTTGATCTGAGCTTCATACTAAAGATTCTTATTGTACCAAACCGTATCATCTGCGTCAAAAGTAATTTGATCAAACATAGAAAACCATATCCATAGTAATCTTCGAAATAAT
>JBAXBF010000561.1:0-1905 GCA_037142095.1 Chloroflexota bacterium | reverse complement strand
CAGCTTAGAGCAGCGTTTTGACCAGCGGAATAGAATCGCGTTCACAAAGGATCGTAACAATGTCACCCGGTGTGATGAGGGTATCCCCATGTGGAATGATGGTTTCCTTGCCGCGCCGGATTAATACAACGACCGCTGCGCGCGGTAGATTGATTACGCCCAGGGTCTTGGAAACAGCCTGAGAATCAAGGGGGATGGCGACCTCGATATATTGCGTGGAAGATTTCCCATCATCAAGGATAGACGGAGAACCTGCGATTAATTGGGCATCTACTTCTGTCGCTAATCTCTCGAACACATCCTGCGCTATCACCCCATCCCGTCTTAAGCTCAACAGTGCACTCCGTTGAGCGCGCAACAACTCTCGCCAACCCTTATCCAATTCTTCCTCCTCAAGCGCTGGATCAGCCTGTAATAACCCGCGTACGGCTGTAACTAAATGTTCGGCTTGGGTAGAAGCATAATGTTTCAATAATTCCCAGGTGTGCGTTGATAAGAGTCCTTCATCGTGCAGCCGGTCGATGCGTTGATCGGCGAGCCGCAAGGATGTAAGACGTGCATGGTAAACTTCAAAATCAAATTGAGTTTCACTGCGAGAGATGATATGCAGCCAACGAATAATAAAACGCATCGTTGTACTTTGCACAATGAGCGAGAACAACACAACCCCGTACGCCATTGCCTGGATTAAATCTCGATTTTGACCGAGAACGGCAGGCAGGCTGAGCGCCATTGCCAGGCTGATGGCTCCCCGCAGTCCGCTCCAACTGAGGATATGCTGCCATTGGATGGGGATTGATTCGGGAGTGAAGCGGTTGATAAACCATGATAGACCATAAACGACCAAAACGCGGGCGATTAAAACCGCCAGGATAGCCCACAGAATACCGGGCAGGACTTGAGATAAATCCGAAAAATTAATCTGTAAACCGATCAATAAAAACACGATTGAGTTGACCAGGAAAGCGACATATTCCCAGAAGTTCGAAATGATGATGCGTGTGGTGGGACTCATGCCCTGGTGACCAAAATTTGCACAGGTCAAGCCAGCGGCTACAACAGCCAGAACCCCGCTGAAATGAAACTGTTCAGCCAGTAGATAGGAACCAAAAGCCAACACGGTGGTTAAGGTGGTCTCAATTAAATAATCGTCCACCTGGCGAATCATAAACGACACGATCCCGCCCAATATAAGACCGGTGGCGACCCCGCCGATCGCTACTTGAATAAAATTTTCCAAACTGGTAAAAAGATTGAAATTCCCGGATAACACGACCACCAGCATGATGTTGAACATGACAATCGCAGTTCCGTCATTCAGCAGGCTTTCCCCTTCAACCAGAACCGATAAGCGGTTGGGGATGCCCAGTTTGCGAAAGGTTGCTACAACCGCCAGCGGATCCGTCGCTGAAATCAAAGCTCCAAAGAGAAAGGCTAATTGAAGATTGACGATTCCGCTAAGCGCTAACATACCACCTACGATACAGGTGGTTAGGATTACACCCGGTACTGCAAAAGTGAGAATGCTGGTTAAGTTCCGGCGCAGTTCTGTGAAGTTCAAATGAAAAGCGGCTTCAAAGATCAGTGGAGGAACAAACAAACCCAGAATCAGTTCAGGCGTTAATTCAAACTTAAGCGGAGAACGGAGGGTTAAGACCAGTCCTACAATTACCAATGCCGCCGTATAGGGAATGCGCAGCCCGCGTACGATGAAGGCGACGATGGAGACAACCAGCATGAGTTCTATGATGAGCGTTTCTGACTGTAAAAATTGTTCCAAGAAGATCTGTTTATTTTGGTGTGAGAGAGGGTTTCGGGGTTAAGGAAGGGCGCGGGGTACGCGACAGTGTCGGAGTGCGCGTCAAGGTTGGAGTACGCGTCAGGATGGGTGTTCGCGTCGGAGTA
>JBAXBF010000560.1:0-1913 GCA_037142095.1 Chloroflexota bacterium | reverse complement strand
GAGAATGATAAGATAATTCTACTTAGTGAAATCTATACGCAAATCGGTATTGGGATTTCATCCAATCAAAATAGCGAATACGAAACCTATATCAGTGTGATCTTTGCTAAACCCTAAAGCGGAAGGGATTATTATGACAGAATTTGAAACGATCATTGGTCTTGAAACTCATATTCAACTCAATACAAATGCAAAAATCTTTTGTTCCTGTAAAGCTGATTCATGGTATGACCCACCTAACACGAATATATGTCCTGTCTGTACAGGCTTGCCAGGCGTTTTACCGGTATTAAATCAAGCTGTGGCTGAAAAAGGCGCTCTGCTTGCCTTTGCGATGCACTCTGAAATTCTGCCAGTCTCCTACTTCGATCGAAAGAATTATTTTTATCCCGATCTACCTAAAGGCTACCAAATCTCGCAATACGATATGTCGCTGGCAAAAGGCGGCTTTCTGGATGTACCTTTATCCGGCGGAGCTATGCGGCATGTACGTATTCATAAACTTCATCTGGAAGAAGATGCTGGAAAAACGAAGAATGAGGTCGGGAGACGATTGATCGATTTCAATCGTTGTGGTGTACCGTTAGTTGAAATGGTAACTGAACCTGATTTGCGATCTTCAGATGAAGCCATGCAGTATTTAATTCGTTTGAGACAGCTTATTCGCTGGCTGGGTATATCCGAAGGAAATATGGAACGCGGGCATTTGCGCTGCGATGCGAACGTCTCCATTCGCCCAATAGGGGCTGATTATCTTAATCCTAAAACAGAGATCAAGAATGTCAATTCACTTGTTGCGGTAAAAGATGCCATTGAGACGGAAGTCGAGCGTCAAATTCGCGAGGTTCAAGCCGGAAACCAGATTAAATCCTGGTCATTAAATTGGGATAGCGATGCGCAGGTGTTACGTAAAATGCGCTCGAAAGAAACAGAGGCAGATTACCGCTATTTCCGTGAACCTGATTTACTTCCGCTTCAGATGAATCAGGAACGCCAAAATGCCATTCTAAGCCGGTTACCGGAACTCCCGTTAGAAAGACGGGCTCGTTTCATTGCTCAATATGGTTTACCAGAATACGATGCTGATATCCTAACATCCGAACGCGGATTTTCGGATTATTTCGAGACTGCCCTCCATTCTTATGGGGGAGATCCAAAACGTGTATCGAATTGGATTATCAATGATGTCATGCGAATGCTCAACGAAAAAGGCGGGATTGAAAAAGTTGTCGAGTTACGTCTGACACCGCTCTATCTGGTAGAAATTATCAAATTGGTGGATTCAAAGATGATCAACACTTCAACCGGGAAGGAATTGTTAGAAAAAGTGGAGGCAACTGGAAAATCCCCTGAAACGATCGTAAAAGAAGATAACCTGGCGAAAGTGACCGACACTGATTTCATCCGCAGTGCTTGTGAAGAAATCATCGCCAAGAGTCCCAAAGAAGTGGAAAATTATAAAAAGGGGAAAACGACCCTGATCGGTTGGTTTGTCGGTCAAGTCATGCAAAAGACACGCGGCAAAGCAGATCCGCAGTCTGTGCGTGAAAAATTAGAGAGTCTATTATCAAGTTAAACCAGGTATAGAAGGAAGAATAACACGTGTAAACTACCAGGCAAGCCAGTCTAAAATAAACTCGAATGGACCAAGACGTTTTCCGATGTCCACAAAGGTTTTTGTTCCCTGAAGAAAACCACAAGTAGTGCGCCATAAGCGCTTACGACTTACGAGTAAATTAAAAAACGGACGCGGAAATAAATTAAACATTTTCACATAGGCTTTGGCACGCTGAATCTCTGGCATTAATTCTCGGTCCAATCGGAGCTGATATTCTTCTAACGGATGAATAGCTGGATTATCAAAAAATGATTTGATCGCACGTGCCGCTAATTGACCACTATATACAGCATAA
>JBAXBF010000559.1:0-1913 GCA_037142095.1 Chloroflexota bacterium | reverse complement strand
GGTTTTAGGTTTTCCGTTCTCATCCACGCCAGCCGCTTCAATTACAATCTCGTGGCTTGCGCCATTACCTGGGTTGAATAATAGCGATCGTCGTAGAGAAGTAAAGCGATCGCCACTGATTAACTTCCAAATTCCGGACCTCGTGAGCCAAACCAGAAGGTTGGTCGCTATTGTACTGTCGAAGCCAATGCGAGAGGCGACTGTCTTTGAACCCGTAGTGCTTGGTAAGGTGAATTGTTCTGGAGTGTCGAAACGGTATACTTTTGTCGATATTCCGCCAGGAAAAGTGATATGATGTGGGTCGGTAAAGGGGCAAATCTGCTTCCACGAACCATTGATCATGACTTCAAACGGAATTGCTAGACGGTCCATATACTCTGCTGAATTAGGTCCGGCTTTATCCTGTAAGGAATATAGGATGCTAATATCTATGTGTTCAGTGACCTGCAATTGACGGGACACCGCAACAGCAAAAACGGCACCAATCCCAGCCATCCATGCCGAAGACAGCATCACAGGTGCGCGCAACGCTTCGCCAGAAACACGCGAAACAGCCGCCTTTAAGCGTTCTGTCCAGCGAGTAATATCCAAATATGGAATTCCTCCGTGTACAGCGTCCATTAATAAGTGGTCGAAGGGATCATTTACCACGGCTAATATCGCCCGAGGTTTTATGCCATTCAATGGATTTGGCTGCTCAACATCAAGCATAGTAGTGCTGGCATTGGTCAATTCGCGGGCAAGTGCCTGCGCCTTTGCAGGATTCCGTCCAGCAAGGATCAATGGCAAACTGCGGTGTCGCTGGCGAATATGTTCTGCCACCTGGCTTCCCACAACACCATAACCACCAGCAATTAGAACTGCGTCGTTATCGTTCATGTTCATTCACTCTTGTTTCATGCAATTTTCAGATTTCTTCTGCAAGCAAAGCATCTATTCATTAAGAAGAAGCATCGCATTGGAAAACAGTATACCGTCTGGACGGTATACTGTCAAGGGGTGTAATGAAAATAATTAGACAAATGAATTTTTATGAAAGGATGGAACTTCTTGAATCCTCTATCTTATATTTTTTCTGTTCTTGCAGAATAATGCACCGCGAAATTTCGAAGCTTCTCCATAAAATCGACTGCCGGAACAATCTCCGGTGGCAAAAAAGAACCATATCTCATAATTTTCTTTTCGATAATTTGTTGGCAGACAATGGCTGGAGCCAGAGCAGTAGCATAATTTTCATCACAATACATCTCTATAGTCCGCTTCTGCTTAATACCCTCTTTTTTACCCGTGACCACTACCTTTAAATGGATATCTGATTTAGACTCCTTGGAACTTCCTATTTTCTGGATTATGTTCATCAGAAGGTGCGCCCCAATATCACTGCTGGTAAATCCAAGTTTCATCCCTAAAATCATAACCAATCCCTGGATCGTAGACTGGGAACCAGCCCAAAACGATAGCTCTTCAATATCGGTTAATTCAGGAATGACCAGGAGATCTCGAGTTAGGGAAGTACCCAGATAAACATCTTTTTCGAAGGGTTTCCCGATATATTCTTTAGAACCCTGTTCTTTCGGTATCGCCCAGTGTGGTTTTTTCCAAACCATTGGTTTTACATCAAACATGTACTTCAATTCTTTGAGAGCGGGCACCGAAACTTCTTCAATTCTTGCTCCCATAACAAATACAATTCTTCCCGTTTCCAATACATCGAAATCGCCTTTGGTGCTCATCAAGGCAATCCCGGGAATACCTGGATTGGCGCCGAGAGCGGTAATTAAGGTTGCGTCGTTCTTGGATGCTATCTCATTTAGTTTAATAAAGCGCTCTGCGTTCTCGTAACTTCCAGAAACATCCAGATAATGAATCCCGTGAATTGCTGATATCTCTGGTAAATACAAAGGAAAATGAGT
>JBAXBF010000558.1:0-1923 GCA_037142095.1 Chloroflexota bacterium | reverse complement strand
GTCCATCTTCGCCCGCTGTTGGAAAGTGAGCGTTTTCAGCAATTAAATTCCCCATTAGCGCTGGCGCTAGGGCGGGATGTATCCGGTAAACCTGTGGTGGGTGATCTGGAAAAGATGCCGCACATGCTTATCGCAGGTACAACCGGTTCGGGTAAATCGGTGTGTATTGCGGCTCTGACATTGTGTCTGGTGATGAACAATACACCCCAGGATTTACGCATGGTGATGATTGATCCCAAGATGGTCGAACTCATCCGGTTTAATGGATTGCCGCATCTACTTGGTAAGGTGGAGACGGATGCAAAGCGCATTTTGGGTGTGTTGAATTGGGCTGTAGCGGAAATGGAACGCCGTTACCGCCTGCTGGAGGAATCCCGTTCGAGAAATATTAGCAGTTACAACCGTAAGATGCAGAGTCGCAAATCTGGAAATGTCTTACCCAGGATTGTAATTATGATCGATGAACTGGCTGATTTGATGATGGCAGCGCCCGATCAGACGGAGCATTGTCTGGTGCGTCTGGCACAAATGGCTCGAGCGACGGGCATCCATTTGATTGTGGCTACGCAACGTCCCAGTACGGATATTGTAACCGGTTTGATCAAAGCTAATTTTCCGGCGCGGCTATCTTTTGCAGTGGCTTCAAGCATTGACTCGCGGGTTATCCTGGATACACAAGGCGCAGAGGCACTCTTGGGGCGGGGTGATATGCTCTTCTTACCATCGGATGCACCTGCACCCATTCGTTCACAAGGAGCAATGGTGACGGATGCGGAGATTGAGCGCATTATCAATTTCTGGAAAACGGTCGTGCCGGTAGATGAGGCAGCGCCTTCTCCATGGGAAGAATTGTTAAATAAAGAAACGGCACATGGGGAGCAGGATGGTCTTTTTGAACAAGCGATTGATATCATTCGCCAGGCGCAGCGAGCGAACATTTCTCTATTACAGCGCCGCCTGCGAATCGGATACCCACGCGCAGCCCGCTTGATGGATGATCTGGAAGAAATGGGGTTAGTCAGTCCAGCGGACAGCCGCGGTGAACGGGACGTTTTGATCGAGCCCGATATAGAAGAAGAGTAATTATTCTAAGTAAAGTTAAAACGGGCAACGACGGCATTGAGACCGGCTGCCATTTCTGCCAGGCTTTGGGCGGAGTGACTCAGTTCCTCAACCTGACCATTCATTTCCTCGGTTGAGGCAGATACTTCTTCTGCTGAGGCACTGTTTTCCTCGCTGACGCTGGCGATATTCTCAATTGCATTAGATAAATCGCTTGAACTGGCGGACATTTCTTCTGTGGTTGCGGTATTTTCTTCCACGACGGCGGATACGGCATCCATAGACATGATCAGATCACTGGCTGCCACGCGCATCCGGCGGGTTGCCAAACTAGCTTGCTGCGCCTGCTGGTTAACTGTTTCAGCGGCAGTCAGAATTTCACCTAACGCCTGCCCAGCTTGGTTAGCGCGCTGCACACCAGATTCAACTTCCAGGTTTCCATCCTGCATGGCTTTCACTGCTTCGGTTACCGTTTGCTGAATACCGGCAATTAGCCCACTGATTTCTTTGGTGGCATTCATCGAACGTTCTGCTAATTTGCGCACTTCACTGGCTACGACAGCAAAACCGCGCCCATTTACCCCGGCACGGGCTGCTTCAATAGCTGCGTTGAGTGCCAGCAGATTCGTTTGAGTTGCGATATCCTCAATGGTGATAACAATCGCGTCAATTTGATTCGAGCGAGTGCTCATTTCATTCACTTTCTGAGTTGAGAAGAACACTTTTTCTTTGATTGCTTGCATGCCATCAATCGTTTCATTGACTATCTGGACTCCTTTCTGGGCGGCTTGGGCTGTGTTGTGTGACTCTGCTGATACAGACTGGACATTTCCCGCAACCTGTTCAATTGATTTGCTTAAA
>JBAXBF010000557.1:0-1928 GCA_037142095.1 Chloroflexota bacterium | reverse complement strand
ATGATGACGACCCGTGCGCCTTCCAAATCCGGGTAATTGCCTGCCGTAACATGGAGTGGATTGGCAAAAGGGACAGCGTGTTGTAAATCATCCGCCTCAGCCTCAGCCCGTGCTTTATTCAAATCTACCAGGATAATCTCGCGTCCAATACCCTGCATGATCAGCGCATACGCTGCTGTTGAACCAACCAGACCACAACCGATGACACCGATCTTCATATTCACACCTCCATCTTAATTAACGTGTTGACGAATTATACCCCAAACCCCGCATTATCTGGTTAAAAAGGAAACTTCGGAAGCCATTGCACAAAAGTGCGGCTTCCGAAGTTATGGGGGAGTATGCTCTAGATGCGCTATCTTCTTGCGGTCTATTCCACCAATAAAAGATAGGGCTCTTCAACAAGTTGTTTGATATACTGGAAGAAGCGCGCCGCCGGTGCACCATCGACCAAACGGTGATCAAAGACGAGGCTGAGTGTCCACATCTGGCGCACGACGATTTCTCCATCTCGTACGACTGGCTTGGCAGTGATACGTCCTACGCCAAGGATGGCGGCTTCGGGGAGATTAATGACGGGTGTAAAACCGTCAATGTCATGCATACCCAGGTTCGTAATCGTGAAAGTTCCTCCGCTCAGGTCTTCCGGCAGGGAACGTCCCAGGCGGGCGCGTTCAACCAATTCTCGGAATTCTCCACCGAACTGGTGCAAACTTTTTCGGTCTGTGTCACGGATCACAGGGACTAACAGACCGCGTTCAGTATCCACGGCTAACCCAATGTTGATATGGGATAGATGTTCAATGGCGTCTGGTGTCAGACGCGCATTCATGTATGGATATTTACGCAGCGCGGCCGCGACGATCTTTGCTAACAGATCGTTGTAACCAGGTGCGAATCCCCATGTTTCAGCAACTCTGTCTTTGAGACGGTTGCGCATGGCGACGAGTTCTGTAGCATCCATTTCCATCATAAACGTAACCCGCGCAGTGGTATGAACACTGACGCCCATCCGCTCGGCAATGATGCCGCGTACGCCTTTGAGGTGGACGCGGTTTATTACCTCAGTTTCAGGCAGGGGTGGTGTTATCGGAGCTGGTTTGATGACCCGTTGTACTACATCTTCTTTAACGATGCGACCGCCAGGACCTGTACCGGTAACGCCGGATAAATCGACGCCTTCAGCCGTGGCAACGCGTTGAGCAACCGGGGTTGCCTTCGGTGCAGCACTCAGATAAGATAGCACGTCACGTTCGGCGACACGTACGCCGCCACCACCGGTTGGTGTTACCTGAACAAGATTTACGCTCTTCTCGTTGGCGAGTTTGCGGGCTCGCGGTGACGCAAAAACATTTCCTTGATCTTCTCCAGGAGCGGGTTTTTCTTGAATGGCTGCTTCTGGCTTTGATGCTTCAGACGCAGTCGTCTCAAGTTCTTCTACAGTCGCTACAGTACCCTTTGCTTCGAATTGATCGCCTTCTTTGCCGATGATAGCAACAACTGTCAATACCGGGACAACTTCACCGTCTTTATAAGGTCCGATGTGAATGTAACCTTTATCAGTAGATTCTACCGGGAAGACGGCTTTATCGGTTTCCACCTCCATGATGGCATCTCCGATTCCGATCTTTTGCCCGTCTTTCACCAACCACTTGACAATGGTGACTTCTTCAACCGTTTGACCAAGTTTTGGAATGAAAAATTCGGCTGCCATATTAGCTCACTACCTTTCGACAAGCGGCAATAATGCGGTTTACATTAGGAATAGCCATGTCTTCTAAGACTTCAGCACGTGGCACAGGCACATTGGCGGATGCCACACGTTCCATTGGGGCATCCAGATAATCGAATGCCTTTTCATTGATTTGCACCATGACTTCGTTCATAAAGCTGGTGTTTTCATAAGCTTCTGTTACGCCGACAAAACG
>JBAXBF010000556.1:0-1929 GCA_037142095.1 Chloroflexota bacterium | reverse complement strand
TGTGTCGCACCTTGTGCGCCATCTGTGGATAAATTCTTTGTGCACGCAAAGACGCAAAGATAGTGAGCTCTTCCTTGGCGGGCTTTGCGGCTTGGCGTGAGATTTTCTTCGGATCAGATCCTTTATAATGACAAATCTACGCTTGAGTGAGTACGCGACTCTTATGTAGGGGCACGGGGATTCCTCGTTAATCTCAAACCTTGGCGCAATCCCCGTGCCCCTACCTGGACATGTCGGTTCGACCCTGTACCCACTGTGGTTTAAATTGGCTATATTAACATTTCATTCTCGAGAGCTTAAAAAGTGTATAATAAACATATTGACGTATTACGATAAACGATTAATCCAGGATTTGAGTGGCGTACCAAATACCTCTTTAACGATGAGAATGGAATGAATAATTTACTCACATATCACCCGCTGACAAACGAACTGCTGCACACTATTGTGGACGCCATCCTCAAAGTTGGTTCTCCGCAGAAGATCATCCTTTTTGGCTCCCATGCACGCGGGCAATCCAGGTCTGACAGCGACCTTGATTTACTCATCATCGAAGATTCGGAATTACCGCGTTACAAACGCTCTGCGCGATATTTGCGGGCACTGGTTGGTTTATATCCCGAAAAAGATATTATCGTCTGGACGCCGCAAGAAATTCAAGAATGGATTAACGTTCCTAACGCGTTTATCAGCACGGTGCTAAGAGAAGGCAAATCCCTTTATGAAAGACCATCTTGACCTGACCCGTGGCTGGCTGCTTAAAGGTGATAGTGACTTATTGACCGGACAGCAGGTGTTGGCGGGTAGGGGACCTTATGATACCGCTTGTTTTCACGCACAACAGGCTGTAGAAAAGTACCTGAAGTCCATTTTTGCTTTCGTGGGTGAACAGGTTCCGCGTACCCATAACCTTGAAGAATTACAGGATGCCTGTCATACTTATTTACCGGCTTTGTCATTGGCAGGATTCAATTTAGCAGAATTGACGCCGTATGCCGTAGAACTGCGCTATGACTTTGAATTCTGGCCAACGCACGAAATTGCGGACCAAGCATTATCCCTGGCGCAGGAAGTTCGTCAAGTCATTCTCCATTATCTTCCTTCAGAATGTCACCCATAGACACTATATCATCAACCCGACCTCACCCCCAGCCCCTCTCCAAAATAAGAATTTTGGAGAGGGGAGGAAGAGTGTCAGCTCACTTCAAGGAATTGCCAGAAGGCTAAAAAACGATTAGAATCATCCGTCGAGGAGAACATTATCATGGAAAAATTAAGCAGTATTCTGGCACATGCTTTGTTGGATAGCGAGGCTGAGGTGATCACCTTCGTCCCGACCAGCGGCGCCACGCAGGTTTTTGACGCCTTGAACGAACTCGGCGGTAACCGCTACATGGTGTCCTTTAATGAAGAGCCCGCCATCACGATTTCCCATGGCGCCAGCATCGTCGGCAAGCGTTCGGCGGCGTTGATCAAAAGTCATGGGCTGGCAAAGGGTGCCAACAGCATCGTGGATGCCCTGGCGGTGGATCTGACGGCTGGCATGGTAGTGGTCATCTTCGAAGATAAGAGCGGCAGCCACTCGGACAGCATTTTCGATGTCGGCGCACTGCTGGAAGGATTGAAGATCCCGTACTGCGTGCCGAAGAAGGAAGAGCTGTACAGGGAGATCATGCAATCCTTCGTTCGTTCCGAAACCTTTGGAATACCCGTCGCGGTCTGGGTGGACAGCGATGATCTGGCAGCAGAATTACCTTACACACCTGCTTCCATCCCGGCGCCGTCCGGACACTATGAACGCAACATCGTCAAACACGCCGCCTCGCCCTTCCTGACCCAGCACCAATACCACGTCTCGCAGGTAAAGCGCAGCACGCTGGATGAGCAATGGCGCAGCATCCCGCATCCCGTCCTGCCGCACATGCCCGC
>JBAXBF010000555.1:0-1933 GCA_037142095.1 Chloroflexota bacterium | reverse complement strand
CCGTAATTCGTATCCGAAACATAGTAATTATTGGCGTTGAGAGTCTTCCCCAGGTTGCCATAACCATCCCGCAGCCAGTTCTCACCGGTGGAATGGTGGATAAAAACCAATTTAACCGGTTTGTCCGGCGGATTGGGATTTTCTCCCTGGGCAAAAACCGGAGATGGGCAGCAAAAGGCACTCACCAACAAGATGACGACCAGCCCATTCATGGCAGAGAACAGATGTTTACTTTCGAAGTTCATCTTTACCTCCTCGGATGTCTAAACAAGCTATATAAAAGGTATAGCAAATCTTAAGCGTAATGTCAATCCCATCAGACGGTGATTTCATAGGTATTGACTAGATCAGTCTTCAGGCTTGACGTTAAACTTGACCTAATATACAATATATTGGAAACAGTTCCAATAAGCTATTAATGGCTATCGCATCAATATGCAAATTTTTCGAATCATGATATAAGGAGAGCAACCATGAAATTCGGTGTAAACACCTGGATTTGGACAGCCCCACTAACCGTAGAAGAGCTGGAAAAACTAGCCCCCAAGATCGCCGGGATGGGTTTCGACCATCTTGAAATCCCCGTGGATGATCCGGAGACGCTCGATTTTAAGAAATGCAGGGAAATCATCAACAAAGCGGGCATTCAAAGCATCTCCTGCTGTGCCGCGATGAGTCCGGAACGCGATCTGATTGACCCCGATCTCAAAGTGCGCCAGACAGGCGTCGATTATCTAAAAGCCTGTATGGATGGGCTGGTCATATTGGGTGGTACGAATCTGGTCGGACCGTTTTATTCTGCCGTTGGACGCACCTGGCAGCAAAGTGCCGAAGATCGTGAAAAGGATATAATGATCCTGGTCGACATTTTGAGAGACCTCTCGGAATATGCAGACAAGCGAGGCGTACAGTTAGGGCTGGAGGCGCTCAATCGCTTTGAAACCAGTTTTATCAGCACCGCTGCCCAGGCAGTCGAATTGGTGGACCGTGTCAATCATCCGGCTTGCCGGGTGATGCTGGATACCTTCCACATGAACATCGAAGAGGATTCGATCGGAGATACGGTTCGGATGGTCGGCTCTCGCTTGATGCAAGTCCACAGCAATGAAAACAATCGCGGCACCCCCGGCAAGGGACATTTCCCATGGAAAGAATTCGCCCAGGCTCTCAAGGATATCAATTTTGATGGAGTGCTGGTTATCGAATCTTTCACCAGTAAAGTAAAAAGTATTGCTAAAGCGGCTGCCATCTGGCGCCCGCTGGCTTCATCGCAGGATGCCCTGGCGGCTGATGGCGTTAGGTTCTTAAAAGAGTTGATGAATTAATGGTACAAGCTTAAATTTTTTACAGGAGTATCTATGGATAAGAAATTGAATGTATCGATTGTTGGTCTGGGCTTTGGCTCTGAATTTATCCCGATTTACCAAAGGCACCCAAACGCAAACATGTATGCTATCTGCCAACGCAACGAAACCAAGCTTAACCAGATCGGGGATGCCTTCGGGGTTAAGGTACGCTACAACAGCTTTGAGAAATTGATCGAAGACCCAAATGTTGACGTCGTACATATCAACTCTCCGATTCACGAACATGCCCGCATGAGCGTGGCTGCTCTTAAAGCCGGAAAACATGTCGCCTGCACCGTTCCGATGGCGACCTCGGTGGATGAATGTTGGCAAATTATCGAGGCCGCCAAAGCCTCCGGTAAGAAATACATGATGATGGAGACGGTGATTTACTCCCGTGAGTATCTGTATGTCAAGGAACTGCGGGATACTGGCAAGCTGGGTAAGATCCAGTTCCTGCGGGCAGCTCACCAACAGGATATGTACGGCTGGCCTGGCTATTGGGAAGGGCTTCCCCCGATGCATTATGCAACCCACGTCGTCAGCCCATGTCTGGCGATGGGTGGCGGTATGGCTGAGTATGTTTC
>JBAXBF010000554.1:0-1942 GCA_037142095.1 Chloroflexota bacterium | reverse complement strand
CGCTTTGATTGAGGGTCTTATTAACCAGGGTCAGGGTTACCATGGGACCTGGCTTCGCCTGGGCGGCGGTCAAGACCAGCAAGCAGAGCAGCAGAATGGCAGTGATGGTGAAAATATTATTCATCGGTCATCGTTTACAGATCTGGCGTTTGTTTTTTTTCTCTTTGATAAGTATAACATAAGATTGATATTAGATTGGGAAAAAGAGATCGCGATTTGAACATCATCTGTTTTATCTCAATTTTAGAGAGGATGTAAAAGTGTTATAATATTGATCAGAGGATTATTAATGATAAATTTGATTTTGTCAAAATCCAGTTTTATGATAAAAAGTGTTTTTCCAACAGACTATCTTGGTGAAGGATTTGAGCAATGCCGGTAAAAAAGAGCACTCCACTTTCCGCACCCTTATTCGAAATTGATAAAAAGGGGCGAGTTGTTGAGATTGAAGAAAACAGCAGAGATATCCAGCTTCATTATGAACATCCAAATGGTAAATTGTTTCTAGGAGACACACTTCGTTGGTTGAGTATGTTGGCAGAGAACTCAGTTGATCTCATCTTTGCTGATCCACCTTATAATATAAAAAAAGCGGAATGGGATAATTTTGAAAGTCAAGAATCTTACATCGAGTGGTCTCTAAAATGGATAAAAGAATCTGCTCGGATTTTGAAGCATACAGGTTCTATATATGTTTGTGGTTTTTCTGAAATCCTTGCAGACCTTAAACACCCTGCTTCCAGATATTTCCGTTCTTGTCGCTGGCTTGTTTGGTATTATCGTAACAAGGCAAATCTTGGGAGTGATTGGGGACGTTCGCATGAGAGTATCTTGCATTTTCGAAAATCGGAGAGTTTTTCTTTGGAGGTGGATCGTATTCGAATTGCATATGGAAATCATACGCTAAAATATCCTATTCATCCCCAGGCAGAAACTAGTAATTTTGGAAATGGCAAACATCGTAAGAATGATTGGATACCTAATCCTCTTGGTGCCAAACCGAAAGATGTTATTGAAATACCGACTACATGTAATGGTATGGATGAGAAAACTCCACACCCAACCCAAAAACCCGAAGAATTATTGCGGAAACTTATTTTAGCTGCCTCTAATGAGGAACAAATTGTACTCGATCCATTTTCTGGTTCAGGAACAACATTAGTGGTTTCAGAGCAGTTAGGACGGAAATGGTTAGGTTGTGATAATAATGCTGAATACAATACATGGGCTATTAATAGAATTGAAAATGTCCGTAAAATGTCTGTTGCGAAATGGATAGATTTTGACCGGAAAAATGCTTGTCGAAGAGAGGAAATTCGATGAGTCTTCAAGAATTATTAAATGTCGTTACGGATAAAGGAAACTTCCAATCGGTAAAGGATTTTATTCAATTCTGCCAGCGGTATTTGATATTTACAGTTAAGGGTCTTCAAGCGATTATTGTTTCTCAAAATGAGTCAAATTATCGTTTTTTTCAGTATAAAGAGGATGGACATTATAATATAACTCGCCCGATAAATTTTAATTTGATGTATACCGCTGAAACAGGTGCGGTAACTGATGATTTCTTAAGAATTTTACGAAATTCAAGTGATTTGCCAACCACGGACGATATGAGTCGTGCTGTGATCCGTAACTCTATTTATACTATTCAGCAGTCTATTGGAGCGACTTTAGATGCTTTACCTGTTGGGAAGTCAAATGTTGCCAGAAAGATAAACGGAGATTTGTTTGAGAGGTTCATTTTATTATTGGTGAGAGAAGCTGGAATTGACTGTCGCAGCGGTGTAATTCGTGTCCCTATGGTGGTTGATGGAATGAAGGAATTTAGTATGAGCTATCAACATGACCTGCTTCTCTATCAAGAAGATGAACTTAAGGTAATAGGTTCGGTCAAAACTTCGAGCAAAGATCGTTTGGATAAAATTTTCATTGATAAATT
>JBAXBF010000553.1:0-1950 GCA_037142095.1 Chloroflexota bacterium | reverse complement strand
TATCTTGAATTTATCACTAGGATATACCTGTTTCACAACAAAAGGAGTATGATGAATATCCATGATCTATTGACAAATTGGCAAGAATCTGCAGAAAAGGCAAATATCTCAATTGAAGATGGGGAGTGTAATGAAAATCTATTTGCTGTAGCTGGGATGTACATACGTAGCCGCATACAAGCCGGGGATGCAGTCACAGCGAAGGGAGACAGTTCATGTTGGGACTGCACTAGGTTTGGTTGCGGGACCTGGTCCGCTGAATTTTGTTGATAGAGGTGAAGTTTATGTTGGGACTGCACTTTTTTGGGTTGTGGGATTTCACCTGGATCCCCGTAAAATATTACACCAACAGAGTTCATGGCGACTCCTCACCAAAGGTTTTCTCAATTTCGGAATATTGAGAACTGCTGACAATTTTACTGTATAAGGAATTCTCAAGAGTGGGAATAAAAGGATACCGTAGCGTTACGGTATCCTTTTTAATCAGGATTTGTTATAATTAAGTATCGATCTTCAAATGACTTTTGATATAAAAAGGAATGTATATAATGAAGAACCTCAACGATTTGCTTAATCAATGGCAGGATGGTATTGAAAAAATTCAATCTAATATAGAAGACACTCCTAAGGATGAGGAGTTGGAGCAGCTTTATGAAGTGGCAGGGATGCACATACACAGCGGCGTCGTTGCTGGACAATTATTTTCACTTCTAACGATATGCAGATGTGAGGACTAAAGTTAATAAAAAACAATGAATAAGCCCGGCGCTTCAGAACTAGATCTTGTTTTGAAGCGCTGTCTCATAATAAAAGGATGACATGTGGAACTACAAGACTTAATATCCAAAGCCTGGGAAGATGAAGATTTCAAACGGTTTTTACTCGAACATCCGAAAGAGACCATCGAAAAAGAATTAGGCATCAAACTTCCGCCAGAAGTGGAGATTTTTATCCATGAGCAGACGGCGACCCAAATTCATCTGATTCTACCCGTTAAACCGAAGGCAGAGTAGAAGATGAGCCAGGCAAGCCGCACGATCATCGAGAGTATCGTCTGCCAATCCAGCACGATCTACGAAAGGAAACAATTTCCATTTATTCCCATTACTTCTAATGCAGAAAGCCTCATCCAAAGTCGACTGGAGAGCTGGCGGAAGGCGATAAATGAGGACGGTAAGAGCGCAGAATTGGAGAAATATTTCCAATGGCAAGGGATCGACACGCAAACCGCAGCCCGCATGGTATCGCCAGTCCAGTTGGAAAAAGAGGCACCTCTCCCGGCATGGACACAGGTTTTGGAAGAAGTGCTTGGCGTCATCGAAGATAAGGAGTTTTGGAAAAAACGCGCTCCCTCCCTGCTGGCGTTTGCTTACCATCAGGATAATCCCGCAAAAGATGGAAAACCGATTTATCCATTGCCTTTCGATGCACTGTTCACTCCTTTCCTGGAAGTGATTGACCGCCGTCTATCCACAGCCGTTGGATATGAACTGTTGAGTCTATCCGCACAGCAAAGTATCTTATACGTCATCCTCAAAGAACTGGCTGCCACGGGTGCGGATGTACTCTATAATGAATTTAATAACTTCCGCGAGAAACAACCTTTTGGTGCATTAATTGTGCTGGTGGCAAAAGCCAAACAAGAAATCCCAAACACCACCTACCAACAATTTATGCACAGAATGCAGCAGGGGGGCTTGATCGCCCTGCTTAAGAAATATGCTGTCCTGGCGCGCCTGCTCTGCCAGCTTAGCTTCACATGGATGAATACCCAGCGTGAATTTCTCTTGCATCTGGCTGAAGATTTGGCGGACATCCAACAGACCTTTAATGATGGGAAAGAATGCGGCAAAGTGAGCGAGCTTACTTTATCTTTATCCGACCGGCATGGCGGTGGTTATAGCGTGGCTGCGCTTAGCTTTGAAAGCGGCTTAAAATTGGTATATAAGC
>JBAXBF010000552.1:0-1950 GCA_037142095.1 Chloroflexota bacterium | reverse complement strand
CCATCTGGCTGGGATTCGGCATGTTCCCCAAAATCCTCATCACGGCTCTGCTGACATTCTTCCCGGTGCTGGTCAATTCTCTTTCGGGGCTGCGCTCGGCGGACATTGCCATGATCGAGACTTTTCAAGCCTGGGATGCCAGTCCATTCGAGATTTTCTGGCACGTGCGCATGCCAGCCAGCCTGCCTTATCTGTTCGCTGCCCTCAAGGTCAGCGCACCGCTGGCGCTGGTCGGAGCCGTGGTCGCCGAATGGACGGGTGCCTCCGGCGGTTTGGGACGCATCATGTGGCTGGCGTATTCCAACCTCAACCTGCCTTATTTGTTCGGGGCAGTCTTCATCCTGGCAGTCACCGGCGTCGCCCTGTACGGCTTGATCAACTGGCTGGAAGATAAGATCGTTTTCTGGAAGATGAAGTAAGGTCAGCGCACCCCTGGCATGGGTCGGAGCCATGATCGCCGCATCCTTTGTGCCAGCCTGGTTTATGAACACAGGTTTTTTTATACTGCCTACCCTCTTATGATATAATTATGCCCTGAAGATACTCCATCCGGGGCTTTATTTTTCATTTGGCAGAGCGCCCTGATCCTTTTTCTTCGGACGAGTCATTTTATGAAAATAAGTTTGAAAAAATTTAATTTTCCAGATTGGAGTGTGCCGCTTGCTCTGGTGCTGGTTTGCCTGGTAAGTTATGGGCTTCTGCTCCGCGATCTGGGATTCTACTGGGATGATTGGCCCAGCGTGTGGTTTCAATATACCGGCGGCGGCGCCATCTTTAAAGAGGTCTTCGCCAGTGATCGTCCTCTCTTAGGGCGTCTATTCATGCTGACCATGCCTGTCTTTCGCAGTTCGATCATCGGCTGGCAGTTATTTGGCATATTCACCCGGGCGCTGGCGAGCATTTCCTTATGGGGATTGTTGGTCTGTGTGTTTCCGAAGCGGCGCAACGAGGCAGCCTGGACTGCGCTGTTATTTGCCGTCTATCCGGGTTTCATGCAGCAGTGGATCGCGGTAACCTACAGCCATGCCTTCATCGCTTACGCGGTCTTCTTTGTTTCCATGCTGTTCATGGTGCTGGCATTCCGCAAACCGCGCTGGTTCTGGCTCTTCATGGGATTATCCTACTTGACCTCGCTCTGGACGATGTTTGCGGTGGATGTCTACACCGGCTTGGAAGTCATCCGCCCACTTTTGCTGTGGGTTGTACTGAGTGAAAAGCCGGAATTCAATCAAAAGCCGTTGGTGGAACGCATCAAGCGCACCCTGCTTTATTTTCTGCCCTATGTCGGCATGATGGTGTTGTTCGTCATCTGGCGCGTGTTCTTACTCGCATTTCCGCGCGGTACCTTGCAGCTCCCCAATGCCGGAAACGCTGTATCGACCAACCCTTTTATCGCCATCCTGCAGATGGTGAGCTCCATTCTGCAAGACCTGGTGGTCGTTACCTTTGGCGCGTGGGGGCGGATTTTTCCCTTCGCCAATCCGGCTGCTTTGCCCGCCGAATATTGGTGGGTGGTCATTTTGGTTTTCGTCCTCCTCGCCCTCTATCTGAGCAAACTATCCTCAACACCTTCTGCTGACGATCAACCTGCGTTTAAATTCGCTTCCCTCAATCTATCCTGGGGCTGGCTGCTGGTCGGCACCGGCTGCCTGACTCTGCTGGCGGGCGGCTGGGCGTACTGGATCATCAACCTGCCTTTCCGTCTTGTCTTCCCCTATGATCGCACTTCCCTGCCGATGTTCCTGGGCGTCAGCCTGTTAATCACCGGTCTGATGGAGATCCTTCTCCGTTCGCGCCTGCAGAAAATCATCCTGCTCAGCCTCTTAGTCGCCCTGGCAGCCGGTTCTCATCTGCTCAACGCTGCCGAATACGTCAAGGATTATCAGGATCAGAAGGATTTCTTCTGGCAGCTTTCCTGGCGCATCCCCGGCATCCAACCCGGCACGACAC
>JBAXBF010000551.1:0-1962 GCA_037142095.1 Chloroflexota bacterium | reverse complement strand
CCCTCGATCTGCTTGTCCCACTGGTCTTCGAACTCGTCCTTGATCCAGGCAATCAACTCGAAGAACTCATTGCGAGGGAGTTCGCCGATGGCGGCTTCGATTTCTTTCACCGTGCTCATGTGATGATACTACGCAAAGCGAATCGCCTTTTCAATTCCATTTCCGGACCGAACGACGAGGGTCTGCGTTCATGAACCCGCCGCGGGTTCACGATAAGCAGCACCCTCTGGTTGGGCTTCATTTTTGTATGAGGCGATATTTGGCAACGACGTTTTTTTGAGCTACCCTAATTGATTCAGAGTTCCGATAGATGTGCTTGCGATATCCATCATAATCTGTTGCATTTCGTCCACACTCCACGGATTGCATCTGGCATAAATTGAAGCAGCCTGAAGCATGACAGAGGAATTACTGTGGGCGATAAAAATATTTCTACAGTAATTCTTATTAATCTTCATGCAATAATTCGCCGCAGACACCCTATCAATTCGATTCAAAGACCCTACATCGTGTCTGATTTCAACGAGTGTTCCGTCCGGTCTATACACTTGAATCGTTTCGGTTGCGAAGTTCGATCCCTGTAAAAAGACGACGTAAGGAAAGTGGTATTCATCTAGCATGAAATTCCTGACTTCATTTATATTTTTATAGACCCGTTCAATCGCATTCCCCGCCACCATTAATTCCTGATTCTTGTTTTTTCCGACAAGCATTCCACCCTTAATGTTTTCGACATCTTTTCCTTGGAATTTTGCTTCACTAACTAAAATCACTCTCCACCTCTTATCCTTATCAAGAACCTCAATCACTCCTCCATCGGGTTTTATCTTCGATTCTTTTACGAAGAGCGTTTCGCCTAGTCGCGGATCGATTGATCGGAGCTTTTCGTTTATCTCCTGCTTCCTGATCGCTTGCCTGAATCTAAACTCGTAATTTGGATGATCTTTCTGAAGAGCCTTGAAAACATTGGAGCTAGCGAGGCCAACAAATTTATCATGCTCCTGCGCATCCTCACCAAATATTCCGGTGACGCCTCCCGAGGATATATGCTGACTGGTCAATCTGCTGGTTTGTCCTTTGCTCATAATAGTATTCTTTACTGTATCCTAATGGGTTTCTTGTTCTTAATTATAATTCTGAAGTAGGGACACTTCCCGTTGATCGACAAATCATTGTCGTCGTCGCCTTTTCTAAACTTAACCAACTCAAATTGTTCTGGATTGAACTTGTGCAAAAACGTAATCGGAACACCCATAAATCCAGTATAATCCATTGGGATGTCCTGCGTTTTATCGACATTTATGGCATCGTAATTGTCGTATTTCGGATAATATGACTCGTAGCCAGCATACTTCTTCGTAAGGGGAATGTCTTCGTGTCTCTTAAAGGTGTCCAGATTGGTAAGCCACAAACAATTATTTGGGGAGATAATTCGGTTTCCAAAAGTATCAACCTCAACTTCTGTCCCGTATAGCTCGTAGTGCTCAGGAACGATGAATCCAGAAATTCCTCTACCTAGATTGATTCCTAACCATGCCTTATTGTCCTTAATCAATCCAAAGATTTCTTTATAGGTGATAGCATTTATATTTCCTATAATTACAAATTTCTTTTCATATTTAATCAGCTGCGCGACATACTCCCTAAAAAGAGAAAACGGAGGATTAGTAACGACTATATCAGACTGCTTTAGAAGACTGATGCATTCTAAACTGCGGAAATCTCCGTCCCGCTTAAAACGCTTAAGGTTTTGGGTCAAGGAATCAAGATCAATATCCCCTGAATCAGAATCAATATATACAGCTGGCTCATTCTTTTTGAAGATAAACAAATCCTCTTCTTGGTCTTTATAACAAGAAGCGATGATTTTCTTAAGGCCTAGTTTCTTGAAATTGACTAAAAAATATTTGTAGCCGTTCACGGGGTATAGAAGCGGGTTTTTCGAGGTAACTCGGTGATCCT
>JBAXBF010000550.1:0-1965 GCA_037142095.1 Chloroflexota bacterium | reverse complement strand
ATTGTCCAAAATGTGTCCACCTCATTTCATCGATGAAGTGCAAGGCATTTCCAGACGGCATCTCCCCTGAAATGTGGAAAGGGATTGATAAGCATACCAGCCCCGTAACAGGAGATCATGGAATCCAGTTCGAAGCGAAGGTACGATGATGACAACACTGCCCAATGAATAAAACCCACGGTCTTACCCTTGGGAAATTTGCACCTTTGCACAAAGGGCACCAATTCGTTATTGAAGCAGCACTTGCTGAAATGGAGAAAGTGACGGTCATTATTTATGATGCTCCGGAAACCACCCCCATTCCACTGGATGTTCGCACTAATTGGTTAAGAAAAATATATCCTGAGGTGGAAATCATCGATGCCCGGGATGGTCCAACGGAGGTTGGAGATTCACTAGAAATTAAACGCAAACACGAAAATTTCATTATCAACACCTTAAATATCACAGGAATAACCCATTTTTATTCCAGTGAATTTTATGGTGAACACATGAGCATCGCACTGGGTGCGGTTAATCGGTTGGTGAATCCTTCCCGTAAAATCATTCCCGTCTCTGGAACGATCATTAGACAAAACCCGTTTGCCTATCGAGAATATATTCATCCAGTCGTTTATCGAGACTTGATAACCAATGTCGTATTTTTAGGTGCGCCATCAACAGGTAAGACAACCATCGCTCAGAGAATGGCACAAGAATTCAGCACTGTCTGGATGCCTGAATATGGGCGAGAATATTGGGAAAAGAATCAGGTCGAACGGAGATTATCGCTGGAACAATTGGTTGAAATCGCAGAAGGGCATTGGGAACGCGAGGAATGCTTGCTCTACCAGTCAAATCAATGGCTGTTTACGGATACAAACGCTTTAACCACATTCATGTTTTCGCAGTACTACCATCAGACTGCTGCCCCAAGACTGATCGAATTGGCGAACTTGGCATCATCCCGCTACGATCTTGTGTTTCTTTGCGATACCGACATACCCTATGATGATACTTGGGACCGTTCTGGCGATGTCAATCGAATAACTTTCCAGAAACAGATCATCGAGGATTTGCATGCACGAAAAATTCCTTATATTGTTTTGAGCGGCGATCTTGAAATGAGAGTCACAAAAGTCAATACAATCCTAAACAAATTTCAAAAGTATAAAACCTTACCAGATGATTTATAAAAGATAAGGAGAGGGTGATGCAAAACTTCTTAAGCGTCGACAACATCGTCTTTACAATCATTGGTTACCCGATGAGTTATGTAGAATTTATTGGTACGATTTTTTACCTGTGGTCTGTCTGGCTGATTTCCCGGCGGCGTGTGTTGACGTGGCCTATTGGTATTATCAGCGTATTATTATATATGGCATTGTTTTACCAAATAAGACTTTACTCTGATGCCCTCGAGCAAGTCTACTATCTCGGTGCAAGCATGTATGGTTGGATAATATGGCATCGATCTCCAAAAGAAGATGGACAAATAACAGATATAAACTATAGCAATAAGCAAGGGCTAATGGTTTGGATTGCTGTTACGGCAGTTGTATCAATCCTCACCGGTATCTTGATGAGTCGCATCCACATTTTGTTACCTGGGATTTTTCCTGAAGCGGCATCCTTCCCCTATCTCGATGCCCTAACAACCATCATGAGTTTTTCGGCGATGTGGTTGATGGCGCAGAAAAAGACCGAAAGCTGGATTTATTGGATTATCGTGGATGTGATCGGGATATGGCTTTATTTTGTCAAGGATGTAAAATTTATTTCCTTGCTATATGTCATTTTGCTGGTTTTGGCTGTAAATGGCTTGAGAACATGGCGAACTACCGCTCAAACGAATGAAGCGGTAGTTTCATAAAACGCTGCTTGAGTCGGGGTAATATCAGCCAACAAAAAGCTAAATCAATTCCACCTTGCCGGTTTCCAGGCTGTAATATGCGCCCAAAATATCGATCTCGCCTTCTTCAACTG
>JBAXBF010000549.1:0-1966 GCA_037142095.1 Chloroflexota bacterium | reverse complement strand
CCTCTCTAAAGGTAAGATATCGTCCCCCTTTTTTCATCGATCCAAAGAACCGGCAGGAAAGGGTTGCTTTAGTGGACCATTATTGTCCTGATGCGCGCCGGCTGATCATTTCTGCTGCAAACCGTATCTGTGACCATCGCTTTGACCTGTTAGGTTCAGGGGATGTGTTATTCAGCGAGGGGATTGACTGGCATGTTGATTTTAAAAGTGGTTATCATTTTGACCCGCATATGTATTACTATGATATTAACCCAGCCCAATTTCCAGGGGGATATGAAATAAAGACTCCATGGGAATTAAGCCGGTGTCAGCACTTTGTTTGGTTGGGTCAGGCTTATTGGTTAACAGGGGATGATAAATATGTACTCGAATTTACTGCCCAGTTGGAAGACTGGATTTATAAGAACCCCCCGAGGTTAGGAGTGAATTGGAATTGTACGATGGATGTAGCCATCCGGGTTGTGAACTGGATAATGGGATATGCTTATTTTTGTGATTCTCCTTTCTTATCCAAGGATTTTCTGATTAAATTTTTCAAGAGCTTGTTGGTGCACGGAAGGCATATCCGCCTAAATCTGGAAGGATCAGAAACGTTTACCAATAACCATTACTTATCCAATATCGTAGGATTGGTTTATCTAGGTTTCCTCTTTCCTGAGTTCTCAGAAGCGAATCAATGGCTTACGTTCGGATTGTCTGAGATGGAAAGAGAGATGTTCAAACAAGTATATGCAGATGGTGTTGATTTTGAAGCCTCGACCAGTTATCATCGTATGGCTCTGGAAATGTTTTTATCTGTAACTCTCCTGGCAGATTTACAAGGGATCATGTTTAGCCATAATTATATGGTTCGCCTGGAGAAGATGCTGGAATTTACTTTAGCGATTACCAAACCAGATGGTACGGTGTCATTAGTTGGAGACAATGATAACGGGCGTCTTCACCGTTTAAAAGTATGGGAAGAACCTGATCGGGAGTGGATTGATCACCGCTATTTATTAGCGATTGGCGCCGTATTATTTAAGCGCTTAGATTTAGCAATCGCAGCCCAAGATCAATGGGAAGAAGCATTTTGGTTATGGGGTAATCGCGTGTCAGAACTCCATAAAAGAGCAAACTCAATAAATCCTATGTACCAATCTTCATGCGCATTTTCGGACGCCGGAATCTATGTGATGCGCCACGAAGATATATTTGTGCTTGTTGATGCGGGTAAAAATGGACAAAATGGTATTGGTGGTCATGCCCATAATGATATTCTGAGTTTTGAATTATTTGCTTACGGGCAATCATGGTTGATTGACACAGGTACATTCGTCTATACATCAGATTATGAATTGCGCCATCGTTTTCGTTCAACTGCATATCATAATACGGTCATGATCGATGGAAAAGAGCAAATATCCTGTTCGTCAAGATATGCCTTTAGAATGTTGCAAGAAATTAATGTAAAGGTTATCGATTGGTATGAAGATGGGAAAGAGGTGATTCTGGAAGCTGAACACGATGGATATAAACGGTTGCCGGGTGGAGGCTTCATCCACCGGCGTAAATTTATCCTAAATAAAAAAGAGAAGAGGCTTAAAGTTCAAGATTTTATCACTGGTACCCCCGTTATGCCTTATATAGTATCAAACTTGCACTTTCCTCCTGGAATATGGGTTGAAGAAATGCTGCATGAAAAGGTAATTATTGCAAGTGCGGAAGGGCTTCCTACAGTACTCAAGATGGAATTTTCTCCTGTGAGAGATGTTGTAATCGAATCGCAGGCTTGCGCTTATGGATATGGAAAAAAAGCTTCTTGTCTGGCGGTTAAGTATCTACCAATGGATATGATTTTTGAAATGGATTTTTCGTTCCAATAGAAATAATACCATTGGCTAGGCTGATATAAAATTATTCAATAATCGTATAAGCAGTTGGTGCGAATGTATGCGGAACCCCTTTCAATTTTAGACCATATTTC
>JBAXBF010000548.1:0-1972 GCA_037142095.1 Chloroflexota bacterium | reverse complement strand
CCCATGAAGTCATCTTCAATGGTTAGATACTGATAAAAGAGCTCGCTTAGCAGCTTCTGGTCGACATCATTGCGATAGCGCATCAGGGAGAACTCAAAGAAACCTGCCATCGGCGGCGGCAGCACATAAACCGATTCTCCATTCTGCTCAATATCCAGCAGAATAGCCCGGCTTGCCAGCGATTCAAGGATCTTACGGGCGCTGTTGAGATCCGTTTTCCAGACCTGGCTGGCTTGCTCCGCCGTGAAAGGTTTGATTGGTAAAATAGAAACCAGTTCGGCTTCTTCGGCACTAAACAGAATTTGCAGGATCTGGGTGAGTGCCTCGGCGGGTGGTGCGCCCTGCGGAAAACGGTTAAGACGTTCGACGAGGTGTTGGTAGGCGGGTTGAGGGCTGGTTTCGTTCATTCTGCGATATTCTCCTTTAACCTGGCAATAAATTTTTTGTCTTCTTTCGAAAGTTCAGCAGTCTCCAATAAATCAGGGCGACGCTGCCAGGTACGCAGCAGCGACTGTTCACGCCGCCAACGCGCCATTTTAGCGTGGTCTCCTGAAAGGAGGATGTCCGGCACGCTCCAACCGCGAAATTCGGGCGGGCGGGTATAATGCGGATATTCAAGCAAACCGGTAGCATGCGAATCCTGGGCGGCACCGTCTGGATCTCCCAATACACCGGGTAAAAGGCGTGCCACCGCATCGATGATGGATAAGGCGGGTAATTCCCCACCCGTCAACACATAATCACCGATCGAAATCTCACCGCTCACCAGATGCTGGCGCACACGCTCATCCACACCCTCGTAACGCCCGCAGATGAACGCCAGATGGGAGTACTGGACCAACTCCTGGGCTACTTTTTGGGAAAATACGTGACCCTGGGGTGTCAACAAGAAAACGGGGCAGCATGGAGGATCACCCAAGACTCCTTCTACCGCGGCGAAGATCGGTTCGGGTTTCATCACCATACCTCCACCGCCGCCGTAGGGTGTATCATCACAGACGTGGTGTTTATCACTCGTCCAATCACGGATATTGTGCAGTCTTACGGTTAATAGTTCGCGCTCGCGGGCGCGGTGTAAGATGCTGCCGTCCAAATATGGCTGCATGATCTCGGGGAAAAGTGTGAAGACGTCAAATTGCATGGCACCATTTTAGCCGCGAGTCGGAAGTTCGTCAAATCATCCTACCCAATTTTCCACAAGGAGTATTTCCCTTTTTTTTGCGTATCCCGGGTAGAAACATGTTAAAATTAGCCAATGCCTGACAATCGTATCTATTTTGGTGATAACCTGCCCATCCTGGAATCCATGCCCTCCGAGAGTGTGGATTTAATTTATATCGACCCGCCCTTCAATACCGGCAAGACCCAGGAACGCACCCAGATTCAATCGGTGCGATCCGAGAACGGTGACCGGACAGGCTTTGGCGGCAAGCGTTATGAGACGATCAAAGTGGGTTCTAAAGGGTATGCGGATTTGTTCGATGATTTTCTGGGATTTCTTGAACCACGTTTGAATGAAGCCTACCGTATCCTCAAGCCCCACGGCAGCCTGTATTTCCATATTGATTACCGCGAAGTGCATTATTGTAAAATCTTGCTGGATGTGCTCTTTGGGCGGGATTGCTTTCTGAATGAAATCATCTGGGCATACGACTACGGCGGCAGGACGAAGAAAAAATGGCCCGCCAAGCATGACAACATTCTATGGTATGCCAAAGACCCACAGCATTACACGTACAACGTGGATGCCATCGAGCGCATCCCATACATGGCACCCGGATTGGTTGGTCCCGAAAAAGCGGCGCGTGGCAAGCTGCCCACCGACACCTGGTGGCACACGATCGTCCCCACCAACGGGAAGGAGAAAACCGGCTATCCCACTCAGAAACCGTTAGGGATCATTAATCGGATCGTCTTAGCCTCATCTAATCCCGGTGATACTGTCATGGATTTCTTCGCCGGCAGCGGCACG
>JBAXBF010000547.1:0-1975 GCA_037142095.1 Chloroflexota bacterium | reverse complement strand
AGTAGTTCGTGAAGCTTTTTATATCGCCCGCAGTGGACGACCTGGTCCCGTACTCATCGACCTGTGCAAAAATGCCATGCTCGAAGAGACCGAATTTATTTATCCTGACGAGATTTCTTTACCCGGTTATCATCCTCCTATCGAACCATCCCAAGATGCACTTAAAAGCGCTGCCAAATTAATCGCTGAAGCAAAACGTCCTCTTATCCTGGCAGGGCACGGTGTTCTCATGTCCGGCGCAATGAATGAGTTACGCGAGTATGTGGAAAAGACCCAAACACCGGTTACCATGACATTACTCGGATTGGGCAGTTTCCCAGCTTCCAACATTTACAGTCTGGGCATGATGGGTATGCATGGTGAAGCTTATGCTAACAATGCTATCCAAAACGCGGATTTAATTATTGGGATGGGTATGCGCTTTGATGACCGGGTAACTGGCAACTTGCGAACTTATGCCCCCCGCGCTCGCAAAATTCATATTGACATCGATGCCGCTGAAATTCAGAAGAATGTTATTGTGGACCTCGCAATTTTAGGAGATTTAAAAACTGTACTTGGCGATCTCCTTCCACTTTTGGAACCCCAACAGCATGAAGAATGGATGGATCAGATTTCCGAATGGCGCAGCGAGACTGAAAAGCGCGATATCCTCTACCACGAAAAAGAAGAAAACCTTTTAGCAGCGCATGTCATCCGCGATTTCTGGGAGTATACCAAAGGAAATGCCATCGTCGCTACGGGTGTTGGTCAACATCAAATGTGGACAGCGCAATATTACCACTTCGATAAACCGAATACTTTCATTACTTCGGGTGGCATGGGTACGATGGGCTTCGGTTTACCCGCGAGTGTCGGCGCCTGGTTTGCTCATAAAGACAAGGAAATCTGGTTGGTCGATGGTGATGGTAGTTTCCAAATGACCCAAATGGAGCTGGCAACTATTGTTCAGGAAGGTGCGAATATTAAAATATTAATCATGAACAATCATTTTCTTGGAATGGTGCGCCAATGGCAGGAACTTTTCCACGATCGTCGTTATGCCGCGACAGTCATATCAGGACCCGATTTTGTCAAGCTAGCGGATGCACACGGCATCCCTGGAAGACGCGTAACAAAAAATGAAGAAGTACTCCCGGCGTTGGAGTTTGCCCATCAAACTCCGGGTCCTGTATTGATCGATTTTCATGTGGAGAGAGAGGATGTCGTTTACCCGATGGTACCGGCAGGTGCCGATCTGGACAACATGCTCCGCCGCCCATTGCGACAGGAAAAAAACCACCCAACTAAGGGTAAGAAATAAGGAGAAGGAGGAGAAACCCATGCAGCATACATTAATTGCCAAGATGGAAAATAAACCCGGCGTGCTCAACCGCATTGCCTCGCTCTTTCGCCGCCGGAGCTATAATATTGAATCTCTCAACGTTGGACACACGGAGAATCCGCTCATTTCACGCATGACAATCGTCATGGGCGGAACGGATGTGGATACCAAAATTGTCGAGTCAAATCTCTACAAATTAGTCAACGTGATTGACGTGCAGAATGTTACTCAACAGCCCAGCGTCAGTCGGGATTTAGCATTAATTAAGGTTGCGGCTGCACCGGAACGCAGATCAGAGATCGCCAGTCTGGCAGATATCTTCCGTGCCCGGATTGTGGATGTGGCACCCGATTCCGTAATTGTCGAAATCACCGGAACCGAAGAGAAAATCGAAGGATTGTTGGAACTTTTGCGCCCTATCGGGATACTCGAAATGGTGCGCACAGGTCAGGTAGCCATGCTGCGAGGCAAGGCTGACAGCAGTTCAAAAGATTCCCTCGATGGGTAACTTTTGAATCTAGCATAAGAGAAATGGCAAGCAACACTTATCCGGTTGCGAATATTATTAATTATTTTATAAGGAGTTTTTATGGCTAAAATTTACTATAATTCAGATGCAGATCCCTCGATCATCAAAAATAAGAAGGTCGC
>JBAXBF010000546.1:0-1977 GCA_037142095.1 Chloroflexota bacterium | reverse complement strand
ATCCTTGTCATCGGACCCGAAAATGCGCAGGCGTTTAATCGTTATTGGAAAGAAAACGACCTGCCATTCTCAGGGCTGCCTGACTCTGAGCATAAGGTATTAAAATTATATGGGCAGGAAGTTAACTTGTTCAAACTTGGACGTATGCCTGCCCAGTTACTTGTGGATAAATCCGGAGTTGTGCGTTTCGTTCATTATGGGCATTCAATGAGCGATATTCCTGAAAACGAGGAATTATTTATGCTTATTGACGAAATGAACAAGGCAATGCAATGATCAACTTCGGTTTATTGAGGTTCCGGGTGTCATCATCCACCGATTCCAACGCCAACCAGGCGTCCAATCCCGAATGTAAGCGCGGCAGCCAATAATCCAAAAAGAACCATCCGCCCACCGGAATAGAGGGCTGATTTTCCTGTGAAAATAGAGGTTACTATTCCAATAACAAACAAACCGATCGTGCTTAGAATGATACTTGTTATCACTGCTATAAAGCCTGATAAGAAAGTAAATGCGATAACTGGCACGATTGCGCCGATTGAGAACAAAATGAAAGAAGTACCTGCCGCTTCCCAGGCAGAACCGCCCAATTCGTCGGGATCAAATCCTAGTTCTTCGCGTGCCAGGGTTTGCAGCCCGGAGATAGGGTTGGCAAGAATTTGGTCTGCCAGAATACGGGCTTGGTCGGGCTGTAAACCGCGCGCCTCATAGATCAACGCCAATTCTTCCGCTTCTTCCTCCGGCGAATTTTCAATCTCCGCTTCCTCAATCTTGAGCTGGTGAGAAAATAACTCGCGTGAACTCTGAACTGAGAGCCATTCGCCCAATGCCATTGAGATACCCCCGGCTAACATGCCTGCCAGTCCAGTGATCAGGATGGTGCGATTATCCAGGGCTGCTCCCGCGACTCCCATTACCAGGCTGAGATTAGAGACCATGCCGTCATTTGCACCAAGAACGGCTGCTCTCAAGGCGTTTCCACCGGTACGATGCCGACCTTCCAATTGCGCCAATGTGCTGCCTTCAAAACCACCGCGCACAGTGCTGCTGATAAGAGAAAGCACCCGATTGTGGGATTGTTCCTCTGCTGACATATCTTTAGAATCTGCAGAGGTAGCATAATTCTGGCTCCCATTCTTTTCCATTGACTGTAAGGCTGGTAAAACTGTTCCTGCTCCAAAACGTTTTGCCAATTCTATCAAAATCAGGGTGCGCCAGGATGGACGGAATAATGGCACGTTCTCTTCCGCAGATAATATTTTTTCTTTCCAACGTTCGGCATGCTTTCTTTCTGTCTCGGCGATGCGTCGATAGACTTCTGCAAGACGGCTGTCTTTTTCAATCTTCGAAATCGTTTCATAAATCAAAGCACTATTTAACTCATCAGCTCGATTTTCAAAATACCAGGTAACTTTTTTATTATTTTTCATTGAATAATTATAATGCGATTAGATATGGATAGAGATTAAACTTTATGCCCATAAATTGACTATAAATAACATAAACAATGCGTAAAACCCACGTAAATTTGTTTAAATCTATGCTATAATACTTATAAACTTGTAATCGTTTTATCATATGAAAAAGGAACTCAATAAGTCTTTCAAACTGGAGGTTAAATATGACGCATCGTTTGTTTGAAAAAAGTAGAATTATAGCTGTTTTATTGGTATCTGTCCTGCTGGTATCGGGATTTGTTACTGTTCCGATATATAACGCAAAGGCAGCCGTCTGCAACCAATATTATCTGGTGTTGCCAGGCGACGACCTTTATAAAATCGGTTTGAAATATGGTGTTGATTGGCAGACACTGGCGTCTGTCAACGGTATTCCAAATCCATATAGCGTGCAGGCTGGACAGACGTTGTGTATCTCTAGCCCCATTAATACGGTTTATCCGACAACCAATGTATATCCTGTTAATTCCACATACCCTACCAATTACACTTACCCGAATACTTACTATCCCCAAAATTC
>JBAXBF010000545.1:0-1987 GCA_037142095.1 Chloroflexota bacterium | reverse complement strand
GTTCGTGGGGGACAGTCTGGGTCATTGGATAATTTGGTTATTTCTCCTCTAAGCCAGACAGTAACAACGGACGCTGGCAGCACATCATTCGGTGTATCCAATACCGGAACCGGCATCATCCCCTGGAAGGCCTCCGTAACAGCAGGTGCCGACTGGCTTTCGATCTCTTCCAGAGCTGAAGGAACGAATACCGGCACCATTACCTGTGCATACACAGCCAACACCAGCACATCATCGCGTACTGGAACGATTCGGGTTACGGTATACGGTGATGGCACTCAGAAAGATGTTACTGTGAATGTGATACAGGATCAGTCAATAGGAGGAGGAGTAGGCCCGCCAACGCCAACAGCATGTACGGCAACAATGACAGATGGTAATTTATTGCTCCATATACCCTATCTTTCATCGGAGACATTAACGTTTTTGGCTGATTTCATTAATGAGTTCAATCCTACGTATCCTATGTTGATACTTTATAAATTGACATATCTTAAAATTATAGAAAATCCTTCTTTTTCATGTGCAGCATCAACATTATCAGGTGATTTTAAAATAATCCATATTCCTGATGTTCTGCTTCCGGATGGAATCACTCATTTATGGGTGGATTTGGAATACAGTCAGGCTTTTTCAACCGATACGAATGTCTACTTTGAAGTTAAAAGCTACGGATTTGTTTCTAATTAAGTTGGAACCTTGATAACGGCGAAATATACTTCATAACTTACCCGCCCTAATCATTCATCTGGCTGAGCTTCTCCAAGTATACCATATATACTGGTGAACCTCAGCCAATGGATGTCCATAGCAATCCCCTGCGATAAGAATCATCATTCCGCTAGAGAGTATCAGCCATCAAGAAAAGTAACACTGAACCTCCACCAGGCTAAGAAAACGTCTCCAGCGTCAAACGAGATAATATAAAAATCGCAAAACCAAAATAAGCAAATTTTCCCAACGCGGGGATTTATCGGGAAGGGCGTTCCCGTTTTTTAAATTTTCTATGAACTTTTTGGCAAATAATCTTAAGATAATGGCAGTTTGTAAATAAGAATATCGCCGTTTCAAAAGAAGGAACTAATCAAAAAGAATCGCAAAAACCGAATCAAGAATATCGCCGTTACCAAAACATATCAATAACTAAACTACTTTTGGAAATTCTTAAAAATTCTTCCTGGTACTTATTATATCCGATAAAGACTCGCTGAAGAATGAGAATCATGACTGAGATGGCCCAGTTGAGACAAAGCTTTCGGGTAAATACAAAACGGCGATGTCTCCGCTGCACCAGATGCTCTTATTACTAAATCTTTTCTTAACTGATTCAGAAATATGCCGATATACCTTACAAGCATGGTTATATTAAGGAGGAAACATGATGAAAATTGTATCATCTGAAATTCAAATGGCAACAGTAAATCTCAATCAGACAAATCAATCTGGATCATCGGTCAATCAGGTTCAGGAATTGATTCAAGATAAAGTAACACTATCGCAACAGCAAATCCCGACAACTTCTGAGGTTTCCAGTACATCAGGCGGTGGTGCATCAACACTTAAGGGTTCGTTATCATTTTTAAAAGATATATTTACCCAAATATTGAATATCGTAAGGAATTAACATCAAGACTCCAATTATAGTTTATTACGATAGATGGTTACAATATCCAAAGATATTATTCCTGGTGCTTATTTGACCCGATAAAGGCTTGCTGGAGACTGAGATTTTATAATGAGAAGGCTCGATTGTAATAACACCAACGGGTAATATTAAACGGCGATGTATCTTATGGTACTTAAGTTTTTATGTAATCTCTTAATTCCTTTACAAGGGGGAGCGAAAAATGGCCGTTTATCTCCAGGAAGGCCGCATCGACATGACCATTATCTCCACGGGCCCCCTGGGTGACTTCAGCCCGTCGATAAGTATCCTGGATTTTCCATTCATGTTCCGGGATTTCAACCATGTGGACCAGGTCATGGA
>JBAXBF010000544.1:0-1987 GCA_037142095.1 Chloroflexota bacterium | reverse complement strand
ATATGCCAAAAGATATCACTTTTAACCTGCCGACTTTAACCGGTAAAGAGTTTGATTACATCAAGGAAGCCATCGAATACGGTCATATTTCCGGCGATGGACCCTTCACCAAGAAATGTAACGCCTTTCTTGAAAAAGTGCTGGGCGTGCCCAAGGTGTTGTTAACCACCTCCGGCTCGCATGCCCTTGAGATGGCTGCTTTTCTGGTCAATGCCCGCCCCGGTAGCGAAGTCATCGTGCCCTCGTTCACCTTTGTAACCAGCGTGAGCGCGTTCTGCCTGCGCGGTGCAAAGCCGGTATTCTGTGATATCCGCCCGGACACCTTGAATATGGACGAAAACCAACTGGAATCCCTGATTACGCCGCGCACGGTCGCCATCTTACCCGTGCATTATGCCGGGGTTGCCTGTGAGATGGATACGATCATGTCCATCGCCAACAAACATGCCCTGCCGGTGATTGAAGATAATGCCCATGGGTTGTTTGGTAAGTACAAAGGCAAGTATTTGGGCACCTTCGGCGCACTCGCCACCCAGAGTTTCCATGAGACCAAAAACATCACCTGCGGGGAAGGCGGCGCATTGCTGATCAATGACCCGCGTTTGATCGAACGGGCTGAAATTATCCGTGAAAAGGGCACCGACCGCAGCCGTTTCTTCCGCGGGCAGGTGGATAAGTATAGCTGGGTCGATCTGGGATCGAGTTACTTACCTTCGGATATCCTGGCAGCCTATCTCTACGCCCAGCTCGAATTGTACGAGCAGATTCAGGAGAAACGCCGCCATATCTGGGAATATTACAACCAACACCTGCAAGCCTGGGCGGAGGAAAACCGCGTCCGGTTGCCGATGATCCCGCAGGAGGTCGATCAATCGTACCATATGTATTACATCCTGATGCCCTCCCTGGAACTGCGCCAAAAGTTTATCGCCTTCCTCAAACAGCGCAGCATCCTGAGCGTCTTCCACTACGTGCCTCTGCACCTTTCGGTAATGGGACAGCAATACGGTTATAAAGCCGGTGACTGCCCGGTTACGGAAGACATCAGCGACCGACTCTTGCGCTTGCCGTTCTATAACACCCTCACGGATTCCGACCTGGATCAGGTTATCGAGGCAATGCAAGCATTTCCGTTCTAGAAATTTCAAAATGAACTATGAGATTTGGGAATGTACCCATCCAGCTTGTGCCCTGCGCATTCCTGTCGGAGAACGGGAACACGTCTCCTGGCGGGGAACTTGCCCGCGCTGCCACAGCGCGGCACGGCTGGCTGGTACTTACCCCGCCAACGGCGAAGAAAACCCGGTTGACCTGCTAGAAGAACCAGTTCCTCCAGCCAACCCTGTGCCCATGGCGGCATTATTGGACAATATCCGCTCGACCTGGAACGTGGGTGCCATGTTCCGCACGGCGGACGGCGCAGGATTCAGCGCGCTTTATCTGTGCGGCATCACCGCCACCCCCGAGCATCCCAAAGTAGCCAACACCGCCCTGGGTGCGCATGCGGTCGTCCCCTGGCATTACCGCGCCAATGGTCTCCACACGGCACAGGAACTCAAACAACAGGGCTGGCGGCTGTGGGCATTGGAGTGCGGGGTGATGGGCGCAGAAACCCAGACCGGCTCCATCTTTGGAGAAACGCTGCAATCAGCCAGCAGCGCCCCCATTCTGCTGATTGTCGGTAACGAACGCTTTGGGGTTGAGCCGGATATCTTGAAGCTATGCGAGCGCGCTGTGTGGATTCCCATGCAAGGACAAAAAAGCTCACTCAATGTGGCTGTGGCATTTGGAATTGCCGCATATACATTACGTTTTGGAAGATTAATGGTGTAAAATTAAGTTAAGGAGAAATTTTTTATGACTCAACAGCCAGTTTTCACCAATCTTGTTTTCGATGAAAATGACAGACCTGTCCAGGTAGCCTTTGTCGGAGATGAACCTTGTTACGTCATCGATGACCACGGTTTCCACCGCCATATTCCATCCC
>JBAXBF010000543.1:0-1987 GCA_037142095.1 Chloroflexota bacterium | reverse complement strand
CGCGTATGCGTCTTAACCAGGGAATCCGCCGGCGATTGGCACCATTGCTTGACAACGACCGGCGTAAAATCGAATTAGCGTTCGCATTGCTTTTCAGTCTGCCTGGTTCGCCCTTTCTTTACTATGGCGACGAAATTGGTATGGGAGATAACATTTGGCTAGATGACCGCAATGGGGTGCGTACACCGATGCAATGGAACAAAGGTATGCATGCCGGTTTTTCCAGCGCACCACCAGAGCGCGGTATCTCAAGTCTTTATGCACCCATCCTTAGTGATCCAATTTATGAGCCTGAAAAAGTTAACGTGGAAGATCAGATCCATAATCCTGCATCCCTGTTCAATACAATTAAGCAACTCATTCGCATCCGTAAGGAACACTACGCGTTTGGAGCGGGAACACTCGTATGGGCAGATGTCCAGGAAAAAAGTGTGCTAGCTTTTTACAGAGGTTATGAAGAACAACGCATTTTAGTAATAAGCAATCTGAGTGGCTCCGAACAACCTGTTCAAATAGCATTGAAGGAAAAGTCATTTTCCACGGCAGTTGAACTGACTTCCGGCGAACCCATCACAGCGACTTCAGGGAACGCAATTAAATTGGTTCTTAAGCCTTATCAATATCTTTGGATCCAATTAAGTTAATGAGGTATTATGTCATTTATTAAATTTCCACAAGATTTTACCTGGGGCGTGGCGACATCCGCCTACCAAATCGAAGGTGCATGGAATGAAGACGGTAAAGGCGAAAGCATCTGGGACCGGTTTTCTCGCCAGAAGTACGCAATCCGGAGCGGTGAAACCGGTGATGTTGCCTGCGACCACTATCACCGCATGGAAGAAGATGTGGCATTATTAAAAACATTGGGAGTCAAATCTTATCGTTTTTCCACCGCCTGGACGCGGATATTACCCGAAGGAACAGGCGAGATAAACCCTAAAGGTCTGGATTTCTATAACCGGTTGGTAAACGCCCTGCTCACGGTAGGAATCGAACCGGTGATTTGCCTGTACCATTGGGATTTACCTCAAGCAATCCAGGATAGAGGTGGGTGGAATAATCGTCAAACGGCAGATTGGTTTGCGGAATATGCCCGAGTTTTATTCGATCATCTCGGTGACCGCGTTAAACGCTGGGCGACATTTAATGAGCCCTGGTGTACGTCTTTCTTAGGACATGGAACTGGTCAATTTGCGCCGGGCATTTGTGACTTTTCGGAAGTTTATCAATCAATACACCACCAACTATTGGCTCATGGTAAAACAGTGGATGTCTTTCGCCAGAACAACTATCCCGGTGAAATTGGCATCATTCTAAATTTTGAGTATGCCACACCTGCCAGCGATTCAGAAGCTGACATCGCAGCCACAAAACGCTATATCGACCAGTATGTGTCTTTATTTGCCGATCCCCTTTTCAAAAGCAGCTATCCGCAAGAAACGATGGCGTTTCTGGGATGCATGGCACCTGAAATCCAATCAGGAGATCTGGAGGTTATCAGCCGCCCCATCGATTTTCTGGGTATCAACTACTATACTTCTTTTGTCGTCGCTTACGACCCCAACGGAGGGCATTTTAAGTTTCGCACCAGTCCAAAGACCCTACCTATGTGGGGACATACTGAAGTAAATTGGGGTATTTATCCAATGGGATTAACCGAAACCCTCATCACCTTCCAAAAGAATTACGGAAACCCACGCATGTATGTTACTGAAAATGGCTGCGCAGCCATGGACGAACCCGATGAAAAAGGATTCGTGGAAGACTACCAGCGGATTAATTACATCCGCGCTCATCTCATCGCAGCTCAGAAAGCCATTCAGATGGGAGTCAATCTTCAAGGCTACTACTACTGGAGTTTGTTGGATAATTTCGAGTGGGCAGAAGGTTACCGCCCGAGATTCGGATTATGCCGGGTAAATTATGAAAACGGGATGCGAATCCCGAAGAAAAGCTTCCACTGGTACCAGGATGTTATCTCAAATAA
>JBAXBF010000542.1:0-1992 GCA_037142095.1 Chloroflexota bacterium | reverse complement strand
TGCTGGAAGGGATATAAATTAACCACGACCATGTCAATTGGCATAGCATGGATACGTGCCAGATCCGATGCGTCTGAGGAAGTGTTGCGCGCCAATATACCGCCATGTACAGCAGGATGAAGAGTCTTCACTCTACCCCCTAGAATCTCAGGCGAACCTGTATAATCCGCCACATCGGTTACTTCCAAACCAGCCTCACGAAGCGCTTTAGCCGTTCCACCACTGGCAAGAAAGCGCCAGCTAAGATCGTTCAAACCGCGGGCAAATTCAATCAAACCGGACTTATCTGAAACCGAAAAAAGGGCAGTAGGCATAATCCATCTCCTTTTGGTATAATTAACTCATATTTTACCTTATAGAATCTGATTATTGAAATGGATTTTTTTTCAAAAAGGGTAACCGCTCATTTTTTCTTGAATAAGGAGATTTTATGTTAGTTGAAAAAAGGATGACTCACCCAGTAATCACCGTTCCAGCAGAAACACCCATCGTAGAAGCGATGAACTTGATGAAGCGTGAGCATATTCACCGCTTACCGATCATTGAAAACGGCAGTTTAATCGGCATCGTCTCTGACAAGGAGATCATGAATGCCACCCCTTCAGCAGCGACATCCCTCAGTGTGTGGGAATTGAATTACCTGATCAGCAAACTCACGGTCAAAGATATTATGGCTAAGAAATTGTTTACCGTGAAGGTGGATGATTCCATCGAAAAAGCTGCCCGCATCATGGCGGATAACCGCGTGGGTGGTTTACCCGTGCTGCGGGAAGGAGAAGTCGTCGGCATCATAACCGAAACCGATGTTTTCAAGACTTTTATTGAATTGATGGGAGCACGCGAGAAAGGCATTCAGGTAACCGCTTTAATCTCGGACGCAGTCGGTACCTGGGCAAAGATCACGCAAGTGGTTTCCGAGGCAGGTGGAAATTTCATTGCCATCGGTCAATTTGCGCGCGAGACTCCCCATGATCGCTGGGTAGTCTTCAAAGTAGCCGGCATTTCGCTGGAAAAAATGCAATCCGTCATAGAACCTGTGGTCATAAAGATTGAGAGCATTCGTGAGAGTGTGGTAGATTAAGCTCAATTCACAGATGCGGCACCAACGAAAATGGTGCCGCATCTGACTCCATTATCAAAACTGGTTATCATGGGGGGGTGGGTAATATTCATTTTATGCTTCCTATTATCCTTGAGATATTATGACAAATTTAACGGGTAAAGTCATCGAAGAACGGTATACCATTGAGAAAAAAATTGGCGAAGGGGGGATGGCTATCGTCTATAAAGCCCACGATGCTCGTCTTGATCGTGAGGTAGCCATTAAGTTCATCCGGCGTGACTCGGTCAGTAATGACCGTTACGAAATATTCCTATTACGGTTTAACCAAGAAGCCAAAACCTTAGCCAAAATCGCTCACCCGAATATCATCAATGTCTTTGATTTCGGTAGTCATGAAGGCTCCCCCTATTTTGTGATGGAATATCTACCAGGAGGGACACTAAAAAACTATATCGGCAAACCTGTCCCCTGGCAAAAAACACTTGAATTGGTTTTGCCCGTTGCGCGTGCTTTGGATTATGCCCACCAACAAGGGGTCGTTCATCGCGATGTGAAACCAGCCAATATGCTCCTGACGAAAGGCGGGGAGTTAAAATTATCTGATTTTGGGATTGCCAAAATTCTTGCCGCAGAAGAGAATAGCGCAGTGACTTTAACCTCCAGCGGCGGGATTGGCACACCCGAATATATGGCGCCTGAGCAATGGAAAAATGAGATATCCTCCCAGACCGATATCTATGCCTTGGGAGTCGTGCTCTATGAATTGATTACAGGACGCAAACCCTATATTGCCAACACACCGGCAGAAATCCTGATCAAGCAAGTCAATGATCCTTTTCTAAAAATCAAGATATTCGTCCCCAATATTCCTGATGAAGTTGATTGGTTGATCACCAAAGCCATGGCGAAAGATCCGCGCCAACGCTTTA
>JBAXBF010000541.1:0-1997 GCA_037142095.1 Chloroflexota bacterium | reverse complement strand
CAAATTGAACAACTGTGACTGTTTAATCGGTTTGGTCAGGTACGCCGCCCAATCCACCTGATCAGCCCCCGCCTCGCGCGAGCCCAGCGATGACAGCATCACCAGCGGCAGCGTTTTGGCATCCCGCAGCTTGCGCATCTCCTTGCCCAGCATGATCCCGTCCATTTCGGGCATGTGCATATCCACAATTGCCAGATCAAACGGATCGCCCTGCTTGATCCAGGACAGCGCCTCGTTCGGCGAGCCGGTTTCGCGGGTCAGCATGCCCCAGGCGTGGCTCTGCAGGATGATGATGCGCCGGTTGGTGGCGTTGTCGTCCACCACCAGCAGCCGCCTGCCAGCCAGGCGGGGCTGTTCTCCGCTGAAGCGGGTGCGGACTTCCAACCTGGCTGCTTCAATCTGGATGGTGAAGTGGAAGGTTGAGCCGACTCCCGCCTGGCTCTCGACCCACATCTCACCGCCCATCATCTCCGACAGACGCTTGGAAATCGCCAGCCCCAGTCCGGTGCCGCCGTATTTGCGCGAGGTGGACGCATCCACCTGGCTGAAGGATTGGAACAGGCGGTCCAGGCGGTCTTCCGGAATGCCGATGCCCGTGTCGCGCACGGCGAAATGCAGCCTGATTTTGCCTGCTTCGGCTGGCGCCTGGCTGGTATCCAGCGCCACGCTCAACACCACCTCACCTTGATCGGTGAACTTGACCGCGTTGTTGAGCAGGTTAATCACCACCTGGCGCAGGCGGGTCACATCACCCAGGATGGCGGGTGGCACGTTTTCTCCGATCTCCACCGCCAGGTCGAGCTTCTTCTCGGCGGCGCGGGTCGCCAGCAGGTCGATGGCGCTCTCCAGACACTCGCGCAATTCAAAGGCGGTATATTCCAGCTCCAGCTTGCCCGCCTCGATCTTCGAGAAGTCCAGAATATCATTGATAATCGTCAGCAGGGCATCCCCGCTGACCCGGATGATCTCGGCGAACTCGTGCTGCTGGTTATTGAGCTCTGTGTTGAGCAGCAGCCCGCTCATCCCGATAATGGCGTTCATCGGCGTGCGGATTTCATGGCTCATCGTCGCCAAAAATGCGCTCTTGGCTTGCGTGGCAGCCTCGGCTTCGGCGCGTGCCTGGCTGGTTTCGGTGAATAACTGGGCGTTATGCAAGGCTGATCCCACATTCGATGCGATCGTGTTCAGCAGGCGTTCATCGTTATGATTAAACATACCTTCCTTGGTCGTGCTTTGCACGCTGAGCACGCCCACCGCTTTAGTCCCAACGATGATTGGTACTCCCAGGAAGGATTGGGACTGCCTGCCGACGATCGTGGCACCCATTTTCTCGGTCTGGCGGTTCATTTCCTGATTAATCAACAAAGGTTGTTTCGTGTGCAGGACGACGCTGGTAAGCCCCTCGCCAAAGCGCAAGGGAGCCAGGTTTTCGCCGAAGGTATAGGGGAAATTAATGAAACCGCTGGCTTCATCCAGCAGAGCCACGTAGGCGATATCGGCGTTGAAGGTTGCCCGGAGTTGTTCGCCGGCCAGGTTAATCAGGGCATGGATGTCCAATTCGCTGGCAAGAGCGGAACTGACCGTATTGACGGCTTCCATTTCTGCCGCCCGCTGTTTTGTCTCTATGAGCAGGCGCTCGCTCTCATTGAAGAGATAGGCATTCTCCAGAGCCGCTCCCAACGAGGCGGCGATCGTGGTCAACAGTCGGGTATCGGATTCGTTGTAAGCGTTATCAACCTCATAATTCTCCATCTGGATCATGCCCAGCACCCGGTCGCTGCTGATGATGGGAATGCAGATGCCAGATTTACTGGCGTCCGTTCCGGGAATCACCCCTCCGCTGATCTGATCTCCTTCTTCCATCGTATTCCAGATGATCGGCTGCCGCGTGTGGCATATCTTTTCAAAGAGTCCGTTGGAGAGGGGTTTGTCTGGTTTAACTTGCAGCCGCTTACCGTGCTCATAAAGGTAAAGATAATGGATCAAGTTGGTTTTTA
>JBAXBF010000540.1:0-2008 GCA_037142095.1 Chloroflexota bacterium | reverse complement strand
GCCAGTTGTGGGAGTCCAAGCACCCGATGGGACGCATCGCAACACCCGAAGAAGTGGCACGGGCTATCTTGTTCCTGGCAAGCAGCGATGCGAGTTTCATCACTGGCGTGGCATTGCCGGTTGATGGAGGCATCACGGCGGGGTAGGATTTTCCCCACGCGAATTACTGAGGACGTAATATGCTAAAACGAATTTATATTGATAATTACAAGTGCCTGGTCAATTTCGACCTTTCGCTTAATCAAATCAACTTGTTCCTAGGACCCAATGGCTCTGGTAAATCCACCCTTTTTGAGGTATTAGGAAAGCTTCAATCCTTTATATCAGGCGAAAGTAAAGTCAATAGTCTCTTTAAATATTCGGATCGCTGTCGGTGGCAAACTATTTTGGTGCAGCGGTTTGAAATCGAATACGAGCATCCAGAAGGTCTTTATAAATATGAACTAGCGATTGAGCATGGTGAAGAAGGTCGTATCGCGAAAGTTAAATACGAACGATTATTTTTTAACAATAAACCGCTATTAGAATTTGAAAATGGTAATGTCCAATTATACCGAATTGACCATACCTCAGCTCCCGTTTATAACTTTGATTGGACCCAATCTGCTGTCGCATCTATTTTTGAGCGACCAGAGACAAAACAGTTGATGTGGTTTAAAGAACAGATCAGCGGCATGGTTATCACCCAGGTAATCCCTCGCATGTTGGATGATACCAGCGACCAGGAGAACGCAGTTCCTGCCAGTCATTTCGAGAATTTTGTTTCGTGGTATCGTTTCATTTCACAAGATCAAGGGATGACATTTCGCTTACAAAAGGTCTTACAAAATGTTTTACCTCAATTTGATTCCTTTAAGTTTGAACTATACGGTGAACAGCGGCGTTTGTTAAAAGTCGTTTTCAAAGACAGCATTAATAAATCAACTATTACCTATTCCTTCGCTGAATTGTCAGACGGTCAGCGCATGTTAATCGTTTTATACTCGTTATTACAAGCTGCCCAGGAAAAGGGATATATGATTTGTATTGATGAACCAGAAAATTTCCTTGCCTTGCCCGAAATTCAGCCCTGGTTAGTCCGCCTCTATGACCAATGTATGGAAGATAAATTCCAGGCTATATTGATTTCCCACCATCCTGAGATGATCAATTATCTCCTAGCCTCGCCAGTGGGTTACTGGTTTGACCGGCAAGAGAATTTATCAACTCGCGTAATGCCCATTCAAACTGAGAATGATGGTGGAGTGCCAATTTCCGAACTAATTGCTAGAGGGTGGTTGCATGACTGATCGAATTCGGGCGGTGATATTGTGCGAGGACCGGCAACAAGAAGTTTTTGCCCGAACTTTTCTGGAAGCGGTTGGTATTACCCCCTTTCGTATACTCATTGGTCCGCCAGGAAAGGGCGCTGGCGAACAATATGTCCGTAAAAACTATCCGCAAAACGTACAAACTTTTCGCAGCAAGTTTCCCGCGCAGCCCAATACTTGTTTGGTTGTAATGACTGACTCCGATGTTTTAGAGACAATACAGCGTCTGGAAATTTTAGATAAGGAATTACAACAAAGTGGATTGCCGAAACGCGAACCTAAAGAACGAATCGGGATATTCATACCAAAACGTAATATTGAGACTTGGATTCATTTCTTGATGGGAGAAACTGTAAACGAGGAAGACGAGTACCAGAAATTAAAGAAAGAGAGTATCTGTAATCCATTCGTGGAAGATCTGGCACGCAACCGCAGAAATCCGCTGCCGGATGATGCTCCGCCATCTGTGTGTGCTGCTTGTAACGAATTAGATCGAATTTTATAAAGCTGAAGAGGATTGCCATAAACGCCAAGGTTTGAGACAACCCTATACTAGCACCAACAGCTTGATAACCACCATCCAAGCAAACCGAACAAAAGGAGGAACGTAACCGTATGCCTCAAGTCGTTATCGAAAACCCCATCATTAACTCACCTTATGCCGAGCCTACGCGCCATTTCCAATTCGGTGACGAAGG
>JBAXBF010000539.1:0-2015 GCA_037142095.1 Chloroflexota bacterium | reverse complement strand
ATTTTTCTGGCGGTGGTTGTTTATATTTTCCTGTGGCGTACGACGATCGGATATCGGATTCGGGCGGTCGGTTTGAACCCCCATGCTGCCCGTTATGCCGGCATCAATGTGCCCTTCAACCAGGCGCTTTCCTTGACCTTGGCAGGCGGTTTCGCAGGACTGGCGGGCGTGGTGGAAGTGATTGGCGTACACCACCGCTTGCTGGAAGGCATCACCAGTGGCTTCGGTTTCTCTGGTATCGTGGCGGCACTCTTCGGCGGCTTGCATCCTCTGGGTGCCATTCCGGCTTCATACCTGTTCGGCAGCCTACTGGTTGGTGCGGATAAGATGCAGCGAGCGGTGCAGGTGCCCTCGGCATTGGTGGATGCGATTATGGGTCTGGTGGTGTTGTTCGTGGTTGGCTCCGCTCTGTTATCACGCCGCTGGGCAGCGCGACGCTTAGCAGCCGCTGCAAAACGACAGGAGGTGAAGTAATGGATCACGTCTTTAGTACCATGGTGATTGTGGGTATTCTCTCCTCCGCCATTCGTCTGGCGACTCCCTATTTGCTCGCATCGATCGGCGAAACGTTTAGCCAGTTGTCCGGTGTAGTGAACCTCGGTGTGGACGGCATCATGCTGGTCGGCGCGTACGCTGCCTTTTTTGTTGCCCTGACTACCGGGAATTTGTGGCTGGGTGTCCTGGCGGCGTTGGTCGCTGGGTTATTGATGGGTTTGCTTATGTCGGTGATCAGCGTTACCCTCAAAGCCGAACAAGGTATCAGCGGTATCGGACTTTACATGTTTGGGCTGGGTTTATCATCCCTCTTATTTAAGGTTACGATTGGCACCGTCAAGACTATCGATGGATTTCAACCCATCCGCATCCCACTCCTGGGAAACATCCCTATCGTAGGAGATATTTTTTTCAATAATAATGTGATCGTCTACATCGCTTTCTTGCTTGTACCTGTTGCCTGGTGGGTTTTGGAAAAGACGACATGGGGGCTCCGCATCAAGGCGGCTGGGCAAAATCCCGCGGCAGCCGATTCGCTCGGGGTGAATGTAAACCGCGTGCGTTACGTGAGCGTCTGCCTGGGCGGAATGCTGGCGGGGCTGGCTGGTGCATCGCTGTCGCTTGCCCTGGTTAATCTCTTTCAAGAAAACCTCACGGCTGGGATGGGTTTTATCGCGGTGGCTTTGGTGTACTTTGGCGGATGGCGGCCGGGAGGTGTCCTGGTCGGCGCGTTGCTTTTCAGCGCAGTGAATGCGTTCCAATTGTGGATGCAGGTGTTGAACGTCAATATCCCTTCCGATGTGGCGGTCATGCTGCCGTATCTATTGACCATCGCTGCGTTGGCTTTCACCAAGAGCCGCGGGAACCAACCAGCCGGGTTAAATATACCCTTTGAACGGGGTGAAAGTTAAAACGTTAATTCCCCATTGTGGGGAATCAATAATCAATCAACAAGACAAAAGGAGAAGAAGAATGAAAACACGAATATTTATCGTCATGCTCATCATCGCATTACTATCCACCGCTTGCGGTGGGGCAGGCGCCCCATCAGGCGCTGCCACAGAAAAGATCCGCATCGCAGTCGTGATGCCCAGTGCTATCACGGATATGGCTTTTAGCCAGTCAATGTGGGCTGCGCTCAAATCAGTACAGGCTGAGTTGGGTGGCGAGTCTGCCATCGAACTCAAGTATTCGGAAAATATGTTTAAGGTTCCCGATGCAGCCGCTGCGTTACGTGACTACGCCAGCCAGGGATTCGACATTGTCATCGCCCATGGTTCGCAGTACGGCACCTCGGTGCAAGAGATCGCTCCGGACTTTTCCAAGACGACTTTTGCCTGGGGCACGGATGTCAATACCTTCGGTCTGCCGAACGTATATGCCTACACAGCCGCTGCTGAAGAGGGTGGCTATGTCAACGGTGTCCTCGCCGCGATGCTGTCCAAGAGCAAGACCATCGGCGTGACGGGCCCAGTTGAAGTGGGCGATGCCAAGACCTATATTGACGGTTTTGGTCAGGG
>JBAXBF010000538.1:0-2020 GCA_037142095.1 Chloroflexota bacterium | reverse complement strand
GACAAGGAAAGGTGCTTTTCCATGAAGGCATCCTGCGCGATATCACCGAGCGCAAGCGAGCCGAAGACGCCCTGCACAAGACTAACCAGCGTTTTGACCAACTGGCAGAGCAGAGCCGCACTATGACATGGGAGGTGGATGGGCAGGGATTATACACCTATATCAGCCGGGTGGTGGAAAGTGTGCTGGGTTACCAACTCGAAGAAATCATAGGTAAAGTGCACATTTATGACTTGCGTATCGAGAGCGAACGGGAGATGTTTAAAGCTGCGGCACAAGAAGCTTTTAAGCGTAAAGTATCCTTCTACAATCAAGAGAGCCAGACCCTGGCAAAAGACGGGCGGATCGTTTGGATTTCCTCTACCGGTCTCCCCATGCTGGATGCCAACGGCGAGTTGCTTGGCTATCGCGGTTCGAGTATGGACATCACCGAGCGCAAGCGAGCCGAGGATGAACTGAGTGCCAGCGAAACGCGCTTCCGCACCCTGTTCGAGCAAGCCGCGGTCGGCGTGGCGCTGACGGATACCAAAACCGGTCGCTACGTGCGCATCAACCAGAAATTCTGTGATTTTCTGGGTTACACTTTGGAAGAGATGGGGCATTTACGCTTCCAGGACATCACCTATCCCGAGGATACGCCTCTCAACGAGGAGAACAATGTCTTGTTGATGGCGGGAGAGATACAAGAATATACCACCGAGAAACGCTATGTGCGCAAAGACGGGAGCATTATTTGGGGCAGGTTGACAGCCTCGCCCATGTGGCTCCCAGGTGAGCAGCCGCCGCAATATATCTATATCGCCGTTGTGGAAGATATCACCGAGCGCAAGCGCGCCGAGGAAGCTTTACAGCGTGTCAATGAACGATTTGACCTGGCGGTGCACGCTGCTCAAATGGGCATTTGGGACTGGGATATCCAGAAGAATAAAGTGGTCTGGGATGATCAAATGTACCGGATTTACGGTGTGGATAAATCTGATTTTGCGGGTGCCTACGAAGCCTGGACGCATGTACTGCATCCCGATGACGTTGCCCACAGCGATGCAGAATCGGAACTTGCCCGCCGTGGCGAAAAAGAGTATGATACCGAGTTTCGGGTAATTTGGCAGGATGGCTCGCTGCATAATATCAAAGCCTATGGGATTGTCATTCGCGATATCGATGGAACACCGTTGCGCATGACGGGTGTCAATTTTGACATCTCCGAGCAGAAGAAGATGGAAGCCGAACTGATCGAATCACAAAAGATGGCGGGCATCGGCACGCTGGCAGCCGGCATTGCCCATGAGCTCAATACTCCGCTGCAAGTGATCACCGGCTACAGCGATAGTCTGGTGAGAGACTTAAAACAGGCGGGCAAGTTGGAGGGAGAACGTCCCGAACGCCAGCTCAATACCCTCAACCGCAACGCCTGGCGCGTGGCGGAGATCGTGCGCACGTTGCAGCATTATGCGCATCCCGACCTCGATCGATTCGACCAAGCCAGCCTCAATGATCTGTTGAAAAACTCCCTGATCCTGATGGACTACCAAATCAAATCTTGGGAGAATATTCAAATTGAATCGAGTCTGGCTGAGGATTTACCGTATTTCACCTGCGAACAGAACAAAATCATCCAGTTAATGATCAATCTGCTCAGCAATGCTCACGACGCCATGCCGGATGGCGGCACAATCAGGATCGATACTTCTTGTGCAGCGGATAAGGACAGGCTGGTGTTAAAAATTGTTGACAATGGACATGGCATTCCCGAGGCGGTGCGGGCGCGCATCTTCGATCCCTTCTTCACCACCAAGCCAGTCGGTAAGGGCACTGGTCTGGGGCTTTCGATCGTGCAAAGCATCGTGCGTGCCCACGGCGGTGAGATTAATGTGGAAAGCACACCCATGAAAGGTACGACCTTCACCATCATGCTGCCCTTGACTCCGCCTGTCCAAGATACTGAAAATTTACCAGAGGAATCCCCCCGGGCGCGTTATGATTGAGTGAACACAAGCGTGGAATCTTCTCTCCCCTGGAT
>JBAXBF010000537.1:0-2030 GCA_037142095.1 Chloroflexota bacterium | reverse complement strand
CATGGTCCCTACGTTTAGGTGAGGTTTCGATCGTTCGTATTTCTGCTTTGACATTCTGTACTCTCCTTCCTTATGCCTTATAAGCAAGTATTAAGCAATAATTACCTCGCCAGCAAGAGCCCTCAATGGGAATTGAACCCATGACCCCACCCTTACCAAGGGTGTGCTCTACCAACTGAGCTATGAGGGCTTGCCGAATATTATTCTCAGTCAAGGTCAGGTAATTCGGATTAATCCTCATTACATTGACCGGGACTAAAAAGTGGGCGGTGAAGGATTCGAACCTACGAAGGCGTACACCATCTGATTTACAGTCAGACCCCGTTGGCCACTTGGGTAACCGCCCGCAATATTTATTACCGTTTCCGGCTCAAGATCCGCTCTGAAACCTTCAGGGCTGCTCTTCAACCGGCAAAACTGAGCCGACGATGGGACTCGGACCCATGACCACCCGCTTACAAGGCGGGAGCTCTACCAACTGAGCTACGTCGGCGACATGATTGTTAAGATACGCGGTCGATGATTATACCAGAACCTCGTAAATGAAGCAAGGATTAAACCAAAATTTGTCGCCATGAATTTTGGAGATGCATCACTTCGGAGTTTATTTTATCATAGAACTGAATTTTTGGGGAGGATTAAATATGATTATTACAGAAATCTCCCCTTCCATATTGACAGTATTACGTTATACTGTTATAATAACAGTATAACTGAGAATATGGTGATAAGATGTCAAACCAAGGAAAAGAACAGTATTTAATCAGCGAATTAGCTAACAAGGCAGCTATTTCAGTACGCACTATTCGATATTATATCGAGGAAGGGTTGCTTCCCGCCCCTCAATTACGGGGTCGTTATTCACTCTATGACGAAAATTACCTGTATCTGCTGATGCTTATCAAGCATTTACAGGAAGCACATCTACCTCTAAAAGAAATCCGCCACCAAACAGAAAGACTTACACCGGATGAAGTGATCGAATTATTGAGAGGTTATGGAGAAGATATTCCCACAGTTTCAAACCATCTGTCAGTACAGGATGTCCAACTTAAACATTATGAAATCCGAGAAGAAAATATCACCGCAAAGGAATATATTGCCCGCATCTTGGATGCGCATACCCCGCCTCTAAGAAAATTACCGTCGGAGGCTGAATCATTGCCTCTTCCAGCAAAACCAGCCATGCCAGCTTCCGCACTTCCCCACGACTTTACTCTAGAAAGTAATATCCATGAAAGCGTATGGCGCCGCATCATCTTCGCTCCCGGGGTAGAGCTGCATGTAAACCAACTACTCGGCAAGTCCATAATGGATCGAGTCCAACAATTAATGGATTTTGCCTCAAAAATATTTTAGGAAGATCAAACAAGGAGATTAAAATGAGTGAAAATCGTTTGTCCCTCAAAGCCAATGCAGACCTGGATTTAATCGCCAAAGAAGTTCCGTCCCAACGGGTGCTTGAATTAGTAGTGCATGCTCCTCAAATGGTGGAAAATAAAAATCGCCCCAACCTTAATCTGGCGTTAATAATAGATCGCAGTGGTTCTATGGGTGGTGATAAGCTTAAATATGTCAAAGAAGCGGCTTTTCATGTACTTGATCTTCTCCAGGAGCAGGACCAGGTATCCATTGTCTGTTACGATGATCAAGTGGACACACTGGCGTCGAATGTTAAAGTTACATCTGCAGCCCGGCAAAATTTAAGAAATTTGATAAAGGGCCTCAATCCAGGCGGGCAGACAAATTTATCCGATGGCTGGCTGCGAGGCTGTGAGCATGTTGCTACCGCTATCCACGCAGAGAATTTAAGCCGTGTACTCTTACTAACCGATGGGCTTGCCAATGTAGGCATCACGGATATGGAAGAATTAGGGCATCATGCCAGAGAAATTCACTCACGCGGTGTCTCCACATCCACATTCGGAGTAGGCGAAGGATACAACGAACATTTATTGGAACAAATGGCAAATCAAGGCGGGGGGAATTTTCACTTCATTGACTCCCCGATGTTGATTCCTCAAATCTTC
>JBAXBF010000536.1:0-2031 GCA_037142095.1 Chloroflexota bacterium | reverse complement strand
CCACCGTTTGCGTGCCTTACGAGAAATTGACCTTGCGATTATCGGGAGTACGGATATGTATCTATCACTCCAAATCGTTCTCGAACATGTGCTTACGCAATTGAGTATCGATGCTGCCGACATCCTTTTGCTCAATCATCATACCCAGGCTTTACGATTCGGTGCATTAACCAGCAGCCAATCGACGTTGACCCAAATTGGTGGGATTTTTTACACTCCCTCGCGGGTCAGGCAGCTATTTCAATTGATAACTATCATTTGTTTAATGGGTTACAACGTGCCAATATGGATTTGTTGCTGGCTTACGATACCACCATTGAAGGCTGGCCACGTGCCCTCGACCTGCGCGACAAAGAAACCGAAGGTCATACCTTACGCGTTACAGAATTGACGATTAAACTTGCCCAGGCGGCAGGCTTGGATGAAAAAGAATTGGTGCATGTGCGCCGCGGTGCACTTTTACACGATATTGGGAAGATGGGTGTTCCTGATCACATTCTGCTCAAACCAGGCAAACTAACAGATGATGAATGGATTATCATGCGTAAGCATACTACTTTTGCATACGAAACACTTTCACCGATTTCGTATTTAAAACCTGCACTTGACATACCTTATTGCCATCACGAAAAATGGGATGGAACAGGTTACCCTCGCGAATTGAAAGGGGAGCTAATCCCCCTTGTGGCACGCCTCTTTGCCGTCGTGGATGTGTGGGATGCCCTCCGTTCAAACCGTCCTTATCGCCAGAGCTGTAGCGAAAATAAAATGCTTGAATACCTCCAATCCTTGTCTGGTTCTCATTTTGACCCTAAAGTTGTCGAATTATTTACAATTTTGATGACTCGCGAAATTCACTCCTGAAGATTAGATCATTCCAGCGAGAGCGATTCCTCTATCAGAAATTCTCATCCAATCGGGCTATTGAGATTCTCAATTTCTGCCGATAGCAATATAGCGTGTTTTAAAAAGGATGTGGATTATGAAAATTCAAGATTTATTTTCGGAGTTACCTACGCCATCCTCTCATTCAACTACCCAACCCATCTCTACGAATCGACATCAAGAAGTTGCTCCAAGTACGAATGATAATCCAGTTTACCAACCCTCACCGCTTCTACAGTTCGCTTACAGCCACAATATCACTGAGCTTAATTATACAGAAGATCAAACCTCAATCGGCTACCGAAAAGATAACAGCATGGCGCTATATGCTCACAGCAGTACCAATTTCCAAATGCGGCAAGAGACTATTTCGATTGAAGCTACATTTAGCGCCGAATCGCTAGGATTGACCGCAAAAGACTTCGAACAGTCTGGCAATCAACCCCTCCAATTTTCGCTATCTTTAAAGAAATCGGATATCCAAATCGCATATAAGAGTCACACACAGACAGTGCAACCCATGCGCCCGGCAGATGAAATCTTGCGAGACCTGGGAAAATCCATTGTGGACGCAATGCGTAATAAGGGAGGCGGAATCCTTCTCAATTTAGACGAAGAAGCCCTGAGTACACTCCTGTCGGATGAAAAAATTTCCAAGGTCTTTAAAGAACTGTTGAACTTGATCGCCATGGTCAACAGTATGAAGAAGTTGGAAGGGAAGCGCGGGAAGAACGAAATCAATATCAGCGGTAAAGGTCAACCTTATATTGACCATGCTGAAAGTCTATCCATTAACAATCAGGAAACCTCCATCGAGTTCAAATTTACGATCCTTCCGCCTTCTACAGAACAGAAGCAACCCCAAATCAGCGCGCAAACTGCTAATACGTCAGAGCCGGCTGAGCAGCCAGCCCTCGATATAAAAGTTTAAGTCGCTTTCTGGTTGACCGTTTTTATGCCACTACCTGCAGAAATGCCCGGTATAGATTTACCATCTCAGGAGGATTGCCATCCTTTATTTCTGGATGCCATTGCACACCCACGCAGAATGGGTGATCCTTTAATTCCACACCTTCGACGATCCCGTCTGCAGCAGTGGCTGTTATCCGCAGCCCTTTCCCCAGTTTATCCACAGCCTGGTGATGA
>JBAXBF010000535.1:0-2048 GCA_037142095.1 Chloroflexota bacterium | reverse complement strand
GATTCATCGGAGCTTTGGTCATTTTCGGGGGAATAGTGATCATCATGACAGGCGGCTAAGCCAATTTCTATGGATTCACTCATTAGTAGGACTTTTATCCTAAAAGCGAGATTGTTTTTAGCCTAGAAATTGTATATAATGATTTATATACTCAATGATTGTGGTAAAGCATATCATTGGGTTAATATAGACACAAGCTCATTATCTTAATCTCTTTGAACGTAATCTGAATGGATAAATTATAAAATAAAATCGTAATTTCACCTTTTGAGAAGCCTATCCTTGACTTCCAACGCGCTCATTTATGGGATGCTAGCAAGGAATGGTAGACATGTCAGCCCAACAAATCCTTGCTTCATTCTGGTGAAAGGAGAAACCTATGTTAAGACAGGTGCGTTTTACCCATCTTGTTATGCTGCTAGTTTTGGGAATAGTGGGATTATTTTTGGGTGGCTGCACTGGACAAGCGCCCGTAACTCCCCAATCCTCAGCCGCTGTGAATGTCTGGTTGGATCAACCAGCTCAAACGGAAGGGATTGTCCTCCCATTGGCAGCTTATACCTTAAAGGCGCATGCCAATGGTGGTGTGAGCCAGATCACGTTTCTGGTTAATTCAGTTGCGGTAGGCAATGTAACTACGAATGCTTCCCTGACAGAGGTATCTGCTGAATGGCATTGGACTCCCTCTCATCCCGGAGAGTATCAAATTCAAGCGCAGGCAATGGGGGAAGGCATTTCGGCGCTCTCCGAGATCGCTCGTATTTGCATCGCTATGGATACGAATATTGCGGACGCCTGTGCCGTTAATTCTACAGAAAACAGAACGAGTACTGCCACCCCAGGTGTCATTTCTAAGGCAGTAACACTTACCCCAAATGAAGAACCTCCCATTGAATTCAAGGTTGAAGGCAGCCCGGATGCGGTTTATTTCGGACAATGTACCCAAGCTGAGGCGCAGATAGTCCATTTCAAGGGGTTTGCCAGCGACATGAGCGAGGCTAGCAAAGCGTATATGCGTGTCTTTCTCGGTGACGCAAGCGGCACAATCCAAGAATTGAGCACAATCCTAATGACGCCCAGCGGTGGCAACAGTTACACAGCCCAATATGACCTGCGTAAAATGGATCCAGCCTTGTTGGGTGGTGCTCCAGGCAGCCTGATCATTTCCATGGCACTGATGGATCGTCAGGAGATTTTTTATGCCAGCAGCCCGGAATGGACGACCAAAATATTGTCCTGTGGGGTGCCAACCAGCCTACCACTCGAACTTAAGGTGAGTGCCAGCCCAGACCCGGTATTCCTGGGACAATGTACCCAAGGCGAAAATCAGATTGCCGAGTTTCATGGATATGTCAACAATCCAAGCGAAGCCAGGGCGGTGATGCTGCGTCTCTCTCTGGTAAATTCTGCCGGACAACACCAGGCGTTAACGGATCAGCCGATGACGTCCAGTGGTAACAGCGCATACATCACCACCCTCGATATGAAAAGTGTAGATGGCAAAATAATGGCACAAGAGAAAGGAAAACTGGTTTTCACGATGAACATCATGGGAGCCAACAAAGAAATTTTCGCTACAAGTCCAGAACAGGCGATCACAGCTGCGCCCTGTGTCTCTGAGAAAGCTGCCAAGACACAGCAACAACCTCTAGCGACGGAAACGCAGTCCCAAGATGCGCTACCACCTGAAATCAAGACATCCGTTTCCACGAATGAGGTATATTTCGACCCGACTGGTAATCGTTGTGATCCTAATAAAACAACCTCGGTTACGATCAGTGCTCAAATCACGGATCCATCCGGGGTAAAGACGCCCACGCTTTACTGGTATTATGCCAAAACAGGGAAACCGTATGGTGCCACGCAGATGGTCATGTACAGTGACGGGGGTACCTGGAGTTCTACGATCAGACCCGATCACGGCGATGATATCATCGCTTATTGGGTAGAAGCCTACGACATTTACGGAAATCATGCGCAAGCCAAAGGGGAGAACACCATTACGGTGAGCGAGTGTAAGGCAAGCCAGTAAATAATGTGTTTTCCGT
>JBAXBF010000534.1:0-2054 GCA_037142095.1 Chloroflexota bacterium | reverse complement strand
TCCAGTTCTGGAAGTCAAGCATCCAGCGTACCTGAGCGCCATTGTGTGAATAGTAATAAGCACCCTTGAGTGTGCCGTCAGAGAAGCCGTCACCAACATACTTGTCATTGTCAACGAATACTCTGCAAACACCACCACCTACGACTGCCGTACCGGCAACCGAGTTACCCTTGGTGTTCCATGCTGCACCGGTGACTGAAATTGGGCTGTTGATACCATCAGCATAGGCACATGTATGACCGGGGTCCCAATAGCCAGGGAACATACGTGAGGTAGAGATCTTTTCCTGAGTGGGCTCGCCCTGGTTGATGCCGCCAACAGAATTACCAAGACCAGTCTTGGATGCTTTGGCTTTGTCGCACAGCGGGAAGGTCAACTTAACGTTGTGGGTCAAATTCATGACGCCCTTCGCTCCGGGATTGCCGCAGGCATACACAACTGCTTCGTAGAAGTCAGCGCGTACTGAGTAGGTCACATCATTACCCTTGATTGCACCAGTCCAAGGCAAACGCTGCCAAGTTCCAGGATACTTTACGGTGATGGCATACGGTTTTGCCGTCAGGTAATAGGTGTAGAAGTTTGTCAAACCATTCAACGCAACCGATGCGGTCTGGTTAATGGTTTTGTTGTTCAGAACCAACGCGACTGTAGGACCGGGCTTCGGGATCGCGGCAGTCAGAACCAACATAGCAACTAACAATAATACTGCAACTACATAAATCTTTTTCTGAAAAGCTATAGTTTACTTATTGTTTTGATATTTTACTTACATAAACCAATTTTTGATTCGAGTTTTCTCCTTTGGCATCACCTCTAGATTCTAATTCAACTCTCATCTTGGTTATTATAGCGTGTTCACAGACCTTTGTCAAGGTTAAAATATAATTAATGACAGTTAATAAAATATTAATCCCAGCTCTTAAGCCAATGGTTGAAGAGCTTCTTTCTTCAAATAATTTATTTAGTTTGCTTGAAATGATTAATATTTACTGGGAAGGATCGCATTTGCGAGGTTCGCACCAGCCAGATTACACCGGCTAAGATTCGTATGACTTAAGTCTGTCCGAGTCAAATTAGCACCTTTGAGGTTCGTGGAAGTTAATTCTGCGCCGCTCATATCCGCCCCGGTAAGATTGGCGCGTGGTAGATTGGCATCCGTTAAATCTGCATTATTGAGCAATGCCGTAAGTAAGATAGCTCCAGTTAGGTCAGCGCGACGTAGGTTAATATGAACCATATTGGCTGCTGTTAGATCTGCCCTTTCCAAATTTGCCATTGTCAAATTAGCTCGGGTAAGTTTAGCTCGCCGCAAGTCAGCCCGTTCCAGGCTGGCTTCGGTCAAATTCGCCCCTGATAGGTCTGCTTTCGCTAGATTTGCCCGCATCAAAGACGCTTTGGTGAGGTTAGCATTCCGCAAATTGGCGGAGCTCAAATCTACCCCAGTTAAATCAGCCTTCACTAAATTCGCTTTCTGAAAATTTGCACCACACAAAGAAAGACCTGTAAAAATTGCCTGAAAACCCTCTTTGCCATCACTCTCTACCCATAGGCGATGTTGTTCCAAGATTTCGCTTATCTCAGCCGCGTCCATATCAAGTCAACCTCTTAGTCCCTATTTTTTGGAACTGGTTTTTACAATATCTCTTTACTTTCAGTCTTAGAAGTTCTTTCCTCTTTAATTTCAGACTCTAATAAATCACGCAAAGACTGGAATGAAGCAGATTCTACCGGCGCTGCTGCAATCTTCTCAGCTATTTTCGTTTGTTCCGCAATGGCTTCATATATCTCTTTCCTCCAAATACGGACTTCATCTGGTGCTTCGATTCCAATCTTTACCTTCTCCCCTTCGACGCCCAGAATCGTTACAATGATATTATCTCCAATTACAATACTTTCTTCTTTCCGGCGAGCCAGGACTAACAAGTTGCACCTCGTGTGTGAAACTAATAAATATATCCTTATATCTTTACACGTTTCTTGAATTTTACCACAAATTGACGAAATTAAAAAGGCGGGTTTAATGGATTAAACCCGCCTCTTGTCTCAATACGAGA
>JBAXBF010000533.1:0-2057 GCA_037142095.1 Chloroflexota bacterium | reverse complement strand
TTGTTTCAGACCGGGTGTACCGCAAAGCGTGGTCACAGGATAGGGCGGTTGAATATATCTGTCAGCAAGCAGGCAAGCATTTTGATCCGGAGCTTATTCCGGCATTTTTAGCGGTGGTTCAGTCCGAATCATCGCCTTTATTGGAGAATGTGGATTTTAACCATGTGTTGGTAGATCGATGACCTGATAAGGCTAAAGGAAAAAAAGGAAAGAACGTTGGATCAAGGGAATAAAATGAACACATACGGAGAGAATACAACAAATATTGATAGTCGATGATAACGCTGAAATTCTGGAATATTTGGCGGATGCGCTGAACGATACGGGTAACCAATCCGAGACGGCGCAGGGATGCGTGCAAGCCGACCATGGGGAAATCCTCGCAACAAAAAAATGGGAGCATATACCTGCCTGCCTATACCAATCAAATTGGAACAGATATTCACTGTATTGGAGAAGGTTAAACCCCAATACGCAGCGGCGGAAATTTAGTAGTTTGGCATACGATCAGATACACCTTCGTGGAAATAATGGGATTTTGACTTTATCAAACGCGATCATCCTGATTTTATTCTTATCCTTTCCGGTGATCATCTTTACAAGATGGACTACAATAAACTGATCCAATTTCACCTCGAGCATAATGCTGAAGTTACGATTGCAGCCACCCGCAATTTAATTCATCCACGCCGAGCGTTTTGCTACCCTCGACGTGGATGAAGCCTTGTATGTCCGTTCATTGTATGAAGCATACATTGAATGAAGCATACATTTATGGGATAAACTGGTCGACAAATTGTAAATACCCTCGCCTTCCTCCGCGTTTATTCCACATCTGCACAGATTTGCGAATTCGCTTCAAACATGCGATTATTTCATCCACAGAATTTCCCGGCTCGGGTGGAAACGCTATCGAATCGCCATCTACTGTTTCTAAGGTTACAATTCCAAGCCGGAAATCGCACATACCCTTAACACCCTCATAGAGTTGCTCGACTGAATTTTTCAACTGTGTTTGACGGACGATCGAATTGCCTGGTTCTTTTTGATACTCTGATATCAGCATATTTAATACTTTCTCTACATCATAATCCGCTAAATCTGGCTGCTCGCGAGATACGCTCACGATGGCAAACTCAATATTCTGCAAAACGTCAAAATATTTTGATTCAAACGCATCTCGCATGATATCACCTTCCTATCGCTCCTGGAATTATTCGTAAAAGACAAAATATTGTTTTATAATCATTAAGTATACCAGAATTTAATAAAACGAAGATACCGATGATGTTCGTTCCTGAATTGGTAAAAAGGAGTAAATCCGATGAAGAAATCCTTATCTCGACGTGAAGTACTGCGTTTGTTAGCATTAACTGCGGCTGCTTCTCTAGCCGGTTGTCGCGCCACAGAGCGTTTCGCAACCCCGGGTGGCTTGATGGCTGCCCCCTCCCAAACTGCTATCCGCCATGTAGACCCCACTCCATCCCAAACGCAAATTGAAACACAAGTTGAAACGCAAGGAGAAAGTCCGGCGACGATCAATCCACAGATGGTGGATACACCCTCCAGTCAAGCCTATCTGGCAGTGGCGCATGGGAACGACCCGGCTGCAATTACGGAAGCTGCGTTGCGGGCTTTGGGTGGCATGGAACGGTTTGTCAAGAATGGTTACGATGTGATCATTAAACCGAATATCTGTGTGGATTTCCGTTCTTTCGAGTACGGTGCAACCACCAATCCTATTGTGGTGGCGACATTAGTGCGCTTAGCCCTGGGTGCCGGCGCCAGGAGTGTGCGGGTGATGGATTCTCCTTTTGGTGGAACAGCCGAGAGTGCTTATGTCAAGAGCGGAATTGCCGCTGCTGTGCAAGCCGCGGGTGGAAAAATGGAAATAATGAACCCGAACAAATTTCGTAAGACGCCCATCCCGGACGGAAAATCATTGACCCAATGTGCGATTTACCAGGATGTTTTGGACTGCGACCTGCTGATCGACGTACCAACCGCGAAAACCCATTCGATGGCAAAAATCACGGTCGGTTGCAAAAACCTGATGG
>JBAXBF010000532.1:0-2062 GCA_037142095.1 Chloroflexota bacterium | reverse complement strand
CTGGTGACCACCAGGCAGCCGCTTGCCATGGCTTCCATAACCGCGATGCAGGAAGTCTCTGCGAAGGTGCAGGGATAAGCCAGGATCGAGACACTGCGCAGGGCGCGCGCCAGCTCCGGCTGCGGGATCGAACCGATGTAATCCACGCCGCGGGCGTTGCGGCAGCGTTCGTAGAGTTCCAGCAGCCAGGGTTCCTGTTGGGCATCCGTAATTTGATACACGTTCATGTTGGAATAGACTTGCAGCCGCGCCGCGGGAAATTGGTGCTCAAATTCCGGGTAGAGATCCATCAAGATTTCCAAGCCGCGGAAGGGTGTGCTGGTGTAAGCCAGGCGCGGCGCTCCCTGGGCATACTTGGCAGCCGCTAATTCCTCCACGGAGGAGAAAAGATTTTCAAAATTGGGTGATATGGCGTTGCGCAGGATGACGCATTTCTCCAAAGGGAGATGCAAGTAATTGACAAAGCGCGCCCGCTGGTATTCGCTGATCAGGATAAAGAAATCCCATTCATTGCGTATAGTCGATTGGAGCAGGGGTTGGACGGGTGGCTGGTCTGCATCCAGTGTAATCCAGACTGCCAGTTTACTGTGTGCGGGAAGGATGGATTTAAAATCGTTGGACATGCGGCAGGCGTTGATCACCACCACCAGATCGAAGGATTCTCGGTGGAAGAATGCCGCGTTGGTATTTTGTTTGTAGTTGAGATTGGTGACGCCGCGTAAGAAACCGCTCTGTGCGGTGTTGCTCAATAAAGTGACCTGGTGCCCCAGTTCCGCTATCTGGATGGCAAGATAGACCAGCGCCGATTCCGTTCCGCCTAATGCCTGCTGGAAGGGCGTATCCATGTTGAAGAGCATACCGCCCGGATGGAGGAAACAAATTTTCACCCTAAGACTTCTCCTATTTGACTGAAGACGCGCTGAATACCTAGCCAGGCGGCGTATTCCCATGGGTTTTCCTTTAAAACGCTTTCAAAGCATGTCAGGGCATCCTGGTAATGCTGGTTCGCCAGGGAATGATTTCCCTGCCAGATCAGATTGAGGTGGGTTGGCAGAGATGGTTCGTTGCCAGCCAGCAGCTCATTAAGCAGGCTGTAGGTTTGCGGCATATCCGGGTATCTCTTGATGGCGATACGGTAGACGCTCTCCAGGGTTGCCCGATCTTTGTGCTGGATGGCTTCGTGTGCCACGCGGGAGAATTGGGCGAAGTCAATCTGCACCGGCGAGAAGGTATTGGCTTGCAACACGTCATCATAATGGAGAACGTTCTGCGCCTGACCGAAAGAGGGAGGGATGCGCTTGCGTGTGCGCGCATACAGATCGATGATCGTGCGGTCTTCAACTACTGCTATGGCATTGATGTCGTCAAAATATGCCAGTTTATAATAGGGTGCACCATGGTCCGAGCGCCCGCGGTTGATCTTACGCAGGAACTGCTCTCTGGAACGTACCACATAATGGTTGACCTGAATTTTATCAGTTGACATCGGGCGGAAAGAACCCTCCACGAGGTCGAAATGCTCTCCGACGCCGGGCGTCCCGTCTTTATAGAAAGAAGCATGCGGGGTCTGGATATTGATCGTGCGGGCTGGTTGGACGATGCTCTTAATCAGCTCAGACCGCTGCGCTTCGACCGCTACACGCCGAGTGAAATTCTCGATTTGCAGACCGGCTGGTTTTGTTTCGTGTCCTGACGAACCGAAGTACAACCAGGTTATTGCCAGCCCGCCGTAAGCTTCGTAATCGACCAGAAACTCGCGCAGGTCATCCTTGGTTTTGGGGACGATAAATTCATCACCATCCAGGAAGGCAAGCCAGCGCGTGGTGTGTCCCAAGAAGTGCAGACAGTGGGTATAAGCCGGATCCTGCATGAACTGCCCGCGGATGTCCAGCACCATCACCTGCCCGCGGGCGATGGGCTCTGCCAGAGTCTGGCGCACGGGGATCTGGCTTTCATTATCATAGATGAAGAAGGCTTCCACGCCGATAGAGACATGATAATCTACCCACTCCCGCAGGTAGGCTTCATCTTCATCTTTAACGATCAGACACAGACTTAAGTA
>JBAXBF010000531.1:0-2068 GCA_037142095.1 Chloroflexota bacterium | reverse complement strand
ATTGCCGTGCTTTAATAACAGGTCAAGTACAGAACCGGTGAAACCTTCTTGCAATTCTTTTTCGCTGAGGATGTTAGGCGGGAGAATATCGATCAGATAGGCGGTCGGACGGTGCTCAAGAGAGATGACGCGTGATAGTGAAAGTACATTGTCACCTGTATTCAGCCCAAGCGCTTCAGCTTCAGCCGCCTGAGCCGGGCGATATTCCAAGCCCATAGCGCCCATCGAGACGGGTAAACCAACCCGGGTTGCCATTGTTTCAATGCTCTCTAAAACTTCCAATCCAGTATCCAGGGTCTGAGATGGAACCATCACAAATGTACCCACACCCTGTTTGCGAACGATCAAACCTTGAGTCTCGAAAGTACGCATGGCTTCGCGCAGAGTGGCTCGTGAGACACTTAACTGGCGTGCCAGATTCGGCTCCGAAGGAAGCGCTTTGCCGGGCTCTGTGCTAAATATAATCTGTGCTAGATTATCATGAAGAGACTGCGTATGAGAACGTTTTTCGACTATAGTATTGTTGTTCGATTTGTTAGCGAAAATTGCGACCATTTGATAGTTTTATCCTGCCAGAAGGCGTGATGCTGCGCGATTATGTTTTTCGATCAATTGGACTTCGTCAATGGTTGTCAACTGACCTTGTTTGACGATTGCCTTTCCTGCGATGAACGTATAATCCATCCGTGCCGGCGTACAGAAGAGGACGGCTGCTACCGGGTCATGGAGTGCCCCGGCATATTCGAGCCGGTTAAGATTGATGGCAATAAAATCAGCGCATTTACCTACCTCAAGAGAGCCAATGTCAGTCCTCCCAAGAACGGACGCACCGCCCCGAGTGGCGATTTCCAGAGACTGGCGGGCTGTCATGATCTTCCTGGCTTCCGCGTGGTTTTCCCCTGAATCTGCCGAGAGCGAAGCGCCCATCAAACCAGCCCGTAGGCGAGCCAGCAGCATTGCCTGGCGTGCCTCTGCCAGCAAATGAGAACTATCGTTACTGGCAGAACCATCGACCCCTAGCCCTACTTTGACTTTGGCTTTAAGCATCTCCATAAGCGGAGCTGTGCCGGATGCCAAACGCATATTCGACGAAGGACAATGCGCTACCCCACAACCGGTTTTAGCATAGACTTCAATCTCTTCCGCGTTTACGTGGACTGAGTGGGCAAACCATACATCATTACCTACCCAGCCAAGTTCTTGCATGGCAGCCACCGGACGACGTCCAAATTTTTCGATGCAGAATGCTTCTTCATCTTGCGTTTCGGCTAGATGGGTGTGGATATGAATACCATATTGGCGGGCAAGAATTGCACTCTGCCTCATCAAATCTGGTGTAACGCTGAAAGGAGAACAGGGCGCTAATACGATTTGCGTGAAAGAGCCGGGATTGGGGTCGTGATAAGTCTCGATCAAACGTTGAGAGTCATGCAGAATCGCATCCTCTTCCTCAACTACCGAATCTGGGGGTAGTCCACCTTTGCTTTCTCCCAGACTCATCGAGCCGCGCGAAGCATGGATGCGAACCCCGACTTCATGGGCTGCAAAGATTTGATCATCCAGCCGTGAACCGTTGGGAAACAGGTAAAGATGATCCGATGCAGTCGTACAGCCTGATAGCGCTAATTCCGCTAACGCTGTTTGGGTAGAGATGCGAATATCCTCCGGTTTCATCCGCGCCCAGATCGGGTACAGTGTCTTCAGCCAGTTGAAAAGATTAGCGTCTTGTGCGGCTGGTACTGCTCGCGTAAGAGTCTGGTAGAAATGGTGGTGGGTGTTAACCAAACCGGGTAATACGATATGGTCATGTAAATTCAAAATTTCATCTACGGTGTCTTTATAGCTGGTTAATAAATCACTGGACATACCAACAGCTTGGATAAACCCGTCGCGGATAAAAAGACCACCATCCGATATTTCTCGGCGGTGGTCATCCATGGTTACAAGTACCTTCGCGTGTATAACAAGTTTAGTTGTCATACAACCTAGTTTAACATAAAAGCACTTTTCTGTCAATTATGTCATGACATTTTTCGGAATAGAAAAAATCTATATCAGTGATGCTCTC
>JBAXBF010000530.1:0-2078 GCA_037142095.1 Chloroflexota bacterium | reverse complement strand
AAATCGCTGTTGGGCGGAAACTCAACCTGAGTGCTCTCGATCACGACCCCATTAGGGGTGAACCGCGACAGCACTTCGGCGACAGCTTCAGCCAGCTCACCATCCACCATGACGGAAACTTCCAACCAGGCTGGTTTATCCACCGAGTGTCTCCTTCAAGCGATCTATAAAACTACGATCCTGCGGGTAAACCTCACTTCCCAGACTTTCCGCTAGTTGTTCAAATATCTTGCGCTGTTCTGAAGATAATTTCTTCGGAATCTCAACATTAACGATCACCAGTTGGTCACCTCGCCCATCCTCGCGCAAATAGGGAACACCTTTGCCTTTCATGCGTAGTACTTTTCCAGGTTGTGTTCCAGCAGGTATCTTGAGTATGGAAGGACCATCCACTGTGGGAATTTCCACATCCGCACCCAGGGTCGCCTGGGCGATGTTGATATCCAGGTCAAGCAGGATGTCATTTTCACGTCTGCGAAAATTCTGATGCGGTAGGATTTGAATCACCAGGTACAGGTTGCCCTTAGGACCGCCATTAATACCGGGCTGTCCTTCACCTGCCAGACGGATTTGATTTCCATTGTCAACGCCTGCCGGAATTTTAACTGTTTTCTTAATCGTCTTCATAACCAAACCATGCCCGTCACAGGTCTTGCAGGGTGCGGAGATCGTCTCTCCTGCGCCGCGGCATTTGGGACAGGTGGTTACCTGCACCATCGAGCCAAGCAATGTCTGGCGTACCTGACGCACTTCACCCGTACCATTACAGGTAGCACAACGTGATGGTTTGGTACCAGGTTCTGCACCGCTTCCGTTACAGGTAACACAGGTCTCCTCACGCGTAAGTTGGATCTCTTTCTCCATGCCAAAGACGGCTTCTTCAAAAGATAGATCTACACGCAATTGAAGATCCGCGCCACGGTGAGGAACATTGCGCCGGCGTCCACTCGATTGCCCACCGAAACCAAAGAACTGGCTAAAGATATCCGCCAGGTCGGGGAAATCTGACCAATACTCGAAGTTTGGACCGCCGGCACCCATGCCGCGCAATCCCTCAACCCCAAAGCGGTCGTAGGTTGCCCTTTTCTGGTCATCCGAAAGGACCGCGTACGCCTCGTTGATTTCTTTAAAGGTTTCCTCTGCTTGAGGATCCTTGTTCACATCGGGGTGATATTGGCGCGCCAGACGGCGGAAAGCTGACTTCAAATCTTCTTTTGAAGCATCTTTTGGAACTCCCAACATTTCATAGTAATCTTGCTGGCTCATGCTTCTTTGAACTCCCCATCAACCACATCTCCATCCGGCTGTTCTTTCGTGCCATCCCCTGGCTGCTCTTGAGATGATCCTCCGCTCGAAGGATCCCTTTGAGGCGGCGTGTATTGGTATGCGGCTGCACCCAACTTGGCAACTTCATCCTTCAAACTTTCGGTAGCCTTTTTTATGAAATCAGCGTCTTCGCTGCTCATTACAGAACGCACTTCACTAATTTTCTGGCGTACACTTTGTTTTAAATCCTCCGAGAGTTTCTCGTCTAATTCCTTGAGAACTTTCTCTGCGGAATAAGATGCATTATCGGCATCATTGCGCGCTTCGATCAAATCTTTTCGCTTGCGGTCCTCATCGGCGAATTTTTCGGCTTCGATGCGCATGCGTTCGATTTCATCACTATGCAGCCCCGAAGAGGCTGTGATGGTGATATGCTGGCTGCGTTGGGTAGCCTGGTCGAGCGCAGTTACTTTGAGGATACCATTGGCATCGATGTCAAAGGTTACGTCAATCTTGGGTACGCCACGCGGAGCGGGCGGAATCCCATCCAGAATAAACTTGCCCAATGATTTATTATCCCTCGCCATGGAGCGTTCTCCCTGAACGACATGGATTTCAACCTGAGATTGGTGGTCGCTGGCAGTTGAGAAAGTCTGAGATTTGCGGGTAGGAATGGTTGTATTGCGTTCAATGATCTGGGTAGACACACCGCCCAGGGTCTCGATCGAGAGACTCAGTGGGGTCACATCCAACAAAAGAATATCCTTGACCTCGCCGCCGAGGACACCTGCCTGAATGGCAGCCCCGACTGC
>JBAXBF010000529.1:0-2084 GCA_037142095.1 Chloroflexota bacterium | reverse complement strand
TCGATGATGCCTCCCAGTTTGGGATTTTCACGCGCGATGGCGCGCAGGTGGTCGGTTAACTGCTCACCAATTTTATCTGCTAGTTTGCGAATCACCGACCAGACGGGTTCTTCCAGATTAGCTGGTTTAAGAGGGATGTAAAAGCGTACCATCGGCGTGGTTTTACTGGCAGTCGCCTTGCGCCAATCCGCCTCGACCAACTTGAAGGCTTTGGCTCGTCCCCCTACTTCCTTGGCAATGCGGTTGATTTCGTCGTCGAAGACATCACATAGACGCTTGGTGAATACCAGGGGCAGGATGTAATCCTTGTATTTGGGTGCGTCTTTCGCTCCGCGAATGGAGCATGCGGCGTCCCACAGCCATTGTTCGAGGGATTTATCGTTATTATGATTTGCCATTAATCCTCAGTAATGAAAACGGACGCTGAAAAGTTTTATGAAATATTTAAACGACTTGTTGGAACGTTAAGAATTATACCTTTCTCCACCGGTGCGTCAAGCAGAGAAATGAGGGTGTCCATCCAGATCGTATAAAGTCCAGCATAGAAATTATTATTTGATGATAAAAAACAATCCTTCTGTCTCGAGACGAGAAAAAAGATATAATTTATCGATATATAATCATTGAATGATGTGATTGCTGCACAACCTCTTGCTTTTACAGGTGTTTCATCATCTATCATCGGTTATAATGGAACAAGCTATGGACAATTTTTGGAGCAAGGACTTTATCGGCGGACCGTTTGTTCTTATGGGTCCCCAACATTTGATTGCACTGACAATCCTGGTATTGCTAGGGATTGGATTGTTCTTGTGGCGCAACCCCAGCGAAAAAGCAAAACGGAATATCCGTTATGGGCTGGCAATTATTCTGGTAGTAGATGAATTTGTATGGCATCTATGGAATTATTCCAATGGAGTCTGGAGTATCAAGACCACCCTTCCCTTCCACGTTTGCAGTATCCTGGTCTTCCTCAGCGCTGCCATGCTGATTTCAAAAAATTATTCACTTTACGAAATCTGTTATTTTCTAGGGCTGGGTGCAGCGACACAGGCAATCCTCACGCCTGATTTAGGCATATTCACCTTCCCCCATTTCCGGTACTTTCAAACTTTTGTTTCCCATGGATCCATCGTACTCGCCGCACTCTATATGACCGCGGTAGAAGGTTACCGACCCCATTGGAAGTCTCTCTTGCGCGTGATTGCCATATTGTCAATCTATACCATTTTTGTGGGAGGCATCAACGCACTATTGGGTAGTAACTATATGTTCATCGCCCACAAACCCGAAACCCCCAGCTTAATCGATTTGTTGGCTCCCTGGCCCTTTTACATCGTGGAATTAATTGGGATTGCGCTCTTTGTTTTTATCATTCTCTATCTGCCATTTGCTATTCGGGACTGGACACGAAAGGACTCGCCAAAGACCTAATTGAACACAGATCATCGTTAAGGATTATCTGACAAAATTTGGCAATGCGGACAAAAATGGGTACCGCGCTGGCCAACAATGATGCGCTCAATCGGTGTACCACAGTTATAACAGGGCTCACCGGTACGTTGATATACTCGAAAATGGTTTTGAAAGCCTCCGCCGCGATAGACCCAATCGATACTCGCACCATTCCGCTGAATACCTTCCTTTAATATCATCCGGATAGAATCATATAAAGATTCGGCTTGTCCAACCGTAATTTGATCCGACAACGTGAGCGGATGCAACTTTGCCTGGTGCAGGGATTCATCCGTATAGATATTACCCAACCCTGCCAGAAAAGTTTGATCCATAAGAAGTGGTTTTATTTGTCTGTGGCGTTTATGCAACGATTGATAAAATCCAACTTGTGTGAAAGCTTCCGACAAAGGTTCTGGTCCCAATCCAGAAAGGATCGTTTCAGGATCAGAAGTCAGCCAGATTCGTCCAAATTTGCGCGGGTCATTAAAAACAAAACGGAAAAGACCCCCATCCATTGGGTCTTTAAGGTTGATTACAACGCGGTAATGGGTGAGAATGAGCTTCTCAGGAGATTCCAGCCATACATCTCCACTCATGCGCAAATGAAGAAGAAGGACATCTCGGGA
>JBAXBF010000528.1:0-2091 GCA_037142095.1 Chloroflexota bacterium | reverse complement strand
TTTAGATAATATACAATGTATTCATCGATGAAAAACGAATGATTACGAAGGAATAATCAAACATGAACCTAAAATTATCCCCGGGCAGCCTCGTTCCTGCCTTTTCTTCAGGATCGACAAACCCCATCTTTTCTCGAAAGCAAACTCAACCAGACGAAGCATGGGTTTTTATTCAGGATGGGGATGAAACCATCGAAGCGAAGCGCAGACGGCAAAGCACGGGAGCCAGCGGGCGCGCCGAAGCACCCCACCGGCGCGCCGAAGGATCCGATTCTTCCGCGGGTGGCGGAGGCGGGATACCCTCTTTCGGCGGCGGGTCTGGTGGTGGAGGGAAAAAACTCTCCGGCTGTGCGACGGTTATCATCGTAATCATCGCCATTGCCTACTATCTGCTCTTTGGGAACCAGAGTCAGCCGGACAACCAGGGAAATCTACCCAACGAAAACAGTCCTATCGCTGTTCAGGATACCCAGGAAGCGGTGGAAAACGTGCCTGCGGAAGCAACATCTCTTCCAGCAGTCGAATTGCCGACTGAGGTGCTCCAGCCAACCCAAGCGCCGCCAGCCAAGATCACCCCGCTGAAGCCCGTTGGTGGCACTGGAAAAACATGGACAGTGATGTTATACCAGGATGCGGATGATGAGATTCTGGAACAGGATATTATGCTGGATTTGAACGAGGCTGAACGGGTCGGCTCCATAGATCAGGTAAAAATCATCACCCAACTCGACCGAACCAGCGGTGGCTATACGGGTGACGGAGACTGGTCAGGTGCCCGGCGCTATCTGGTTACGAAGGATGACGACCTCAAGCGGATTCGCTCCAAGCTGATTGGCGACCTGGGCGAAGTCAACATGTCTGATCCGCGCACGCTCATCGATTTTGTTACCTGGACGGTCAAGAATTATCCCGCGGACAAATATGCCTTGATTTTATCCGATCACGGTATGGGTTGGCCCGGAGGGTGGAGCGATCAGGACTCGAAACAATCCAAGAAATCGAATATTCCCCTGGTGAAGGCAGCCGGCAACCAGATGTATTTGATGGAAATCGACCAGGCACTGGGAGAAATCCGCAAGCAGACTGGCATCGGTCAGTTTGAATTAATCGGTCTGGATGCCTGCCTGATGTCGGATATGGAAGTTTATGCGGCGCTCGCAGCGCACGCACGTTACGCAGTAGCTTCCCAGGAAACCGAGCCCAGCTTAGGCTGGGCGTACACCGGTTTTCTACGCGCGCTTGCAAACAATCCAGGCATTTCCGGTGCTGAACTAGGAAAACAAGTTGTCCAGACTTATATCAAGGATGACCAGCGCATCGTGGATAACCAGGCACGGGCTGAATTTCTGCGCCAGGGTTCTCCGATGGGCGGGTTATTCGGCGTTTCGGATGTGGGCGCGAAGGCACTCGCCCAGGAAGTGGAACGCGGGGTAACGCTGACCGCCGTCGATATGAGCGTATTTCCAACTGTGATGGCGCGATTCAACCAATTATCCTTTATCCTGCAATCTGAAAACCAGAGCTTGATTGCACGTTCACGTACCTATGCTCAACCCTTTACCAGCGTTTTTGGAGATCAGGTACCACCATCCTATATCGACCTCGGCAATTTCATAAACATCATCCAGAAAGAAAGCCGCAGTGCTAAAGTGCAAAACGCGGTGACCCAATTACGGGATAGTTTACGCCCCTTTATTATCGCCGAAAAGCATGGCTCGGATAAACCGGGGGCGAGCGGTGTTTCGATCTATTTCCCCAATTCCAAGCTGTTTAGCTTGCCTGCCACTGGGCCGATCTCCTATACAGCCATCGCCAACCGGTTTGCGGCTACCTCCTTATGGGATGATTTCCTGGCTTACCATTATACAAAGCGCGGCTTTGAGCCAACAACCACCGGTGCCGTCAGTCCTGCGCCGAATACACGCGTGCGCGCCCCTGGAACGGGGACGATCGATGTCTCTCCGATCGTCCTATCGAGTAATGAAGCAGCTCCAGACCAGCCGGTTACCCTGACATCCAAACTGCGCGGCAAGAATATCGGTTACGTTTATCTCTTCCTGGGTTATATCGACCAGGAGTCAAATTCGGTGA
>JBAXBF010000527.1:0-2108 GCA_037142095.1 Chloroflexota bacterium | reverse complement strand
ATTGCCTGGCGAATTTTTTCATCATCCCACTGAGTAAGCATGATGGCAGCATTGATACCGCCCATCAGACAAATCTGCTTACCAATTTCATTTTTAACTTCCGCAAGATTGACGTTGTCCTGGATAGGGTCAACACCCGTAATGCAGTCAACCCCGATTTCAAGCAGGTCTTTGCGTAACGGTTTCCAGCCTTTGGTGATGATATAGCGGAAGGGTATGTTATGGGTGTGAACTTTATCGATAATTTGTTTGAGGCGTGGTTTAATCATCTGCCGGTAATTCTTTGGTGTCCAGAAATCGGTGCCTTCATACCATGCCATGTGCACCATTACATCGATATTCTCTTCCAATAGCAAATCCACCCGCGCCAGTTCCCAGGTCAGGAGAACATCTAAAACTGCTTCGAGAATTTCGGGTTGTTCCATTTGCCAATAGAGTACGTTTTCCATACCGCATAACCAGACAGCCGAGTCGCCCAAAGCACTCCAACCGCCGTCAAGAACCACGCCTAAACGCTCGGATTCTTGGTGAAGGACAGCAGAATGTTTCCGAAATTCAAGCAACTGGTCAGCGCTAGGGGCGGCGAGTAGGTGACGTATGCGGCGCACATCATCCAGATTTTTGATGATTGGCTCGATATGGCGTGGAATGTTGAAATCACTGAACAACATGATATTATTACCATGCGGCCAGTCTTCCGTTATCTTGACGATCTGATTTAGTTCTCCTTCCGGAGTATGGTAGGTTTTCTTGAGGATTGGGTAACCTTCTGCTGTACTGGGCGGAATATAGGTAACTGTGTGTGATATTCCCGGAACTTGATCACAGTCATATTCTTCGGTAAAACCCAGGGGTGGCTGCAATAAAAGAGTATCATCCACTCCCAATTTTAAGAGGTTCTCGGCTCGCGTAATTTGATCTTTCCAGGGAAAAGGAAAATGATCCACACCACCACCCATCGACCACAGTCGTAAATATAACGGAGCATGGTCGACCGCTTTTAAGTGAATAGCGTTAAGGAACCTTTCCTTTGAATTCATCTCAAAATCACCTTATACGACTTCATCCAAATCAGGAAATACACCCGTTATACCAGCCAGTTTGCAGTATTCTTTTAATGGATAATTGAAATGCCCGTAGGCTGTCATCCAATGATGCCCAAAACCGTATTCGCCAACATCTTCCCAGATACGCCTGAAAGGTGTCTTCATGATGAATTTAAGCGGATTGCCTTCAAAAACCATGCCGGTCGGGATGGCTTCGCCTTCAAAAGCGCATAGCCGGTAGTTCCCTTTGCGCCCAACTAAATTGACAAAAGTGACTGGTCCGGGTTTGGCGGTGAAACGGATACAAACACCATCGTTTGCCAACCGGACTGGATGGAGGATGTATCCCTCGGCACTCGCCAGAGACGGCGATCCACAGCCGCAATGGGAGGTTACTAAACTGTTCTCTTTTTCGTCCACGGCTAGCATTTCGCCGAAATGAATCGTATCACGGCTGAGCAGGCTGAGCAGGAACATACATAATGTCGAATTGACGTCTCCCTCACAACCAGTTGGCAGTCCGTCGTCGTTCAGCCAGGCGATGGGAGCGCACATCGTCCCCTGACATTTTGGGTACGAACCAATGGTGAGTGCACCCAGGTGATTTCGTTCAGCCAACGCTTTGCATGCCAGATAATTTCGGGCGGTTCGTAATCCATGTTCTGTCTTGCACATTACTGCTGAAGCTCCAGACACCATTTGCTGCCACATCTTTTGAGCTTCATCAACGCTGATTTGATCTGCCATATCATTCAATTCATCAAATCCGTAGCTGAGCAGGCGGGTGCCAAACAAACGCTGGATTTCTATCTCATCTATGGCAGTGGGTGTCATGCCTTCCGTGCGGCGCCCGATGACAGCCATCTGCATACCTTTCATCTTCTTGCGCAATCCACAGGCGCGGGCAAAGTTAGCCGTTTGTTCGATGGTTTGTTTATCATCTATGCTTCCATAGTATAGGCGATGAGGGATTTCCAGGTCGCTTAAGACACAGCTTAATTGAGTTGCTCCAACAATGGAACCGCTGCGAATGCCGGGAATAGCCCGTACAATAACCGGAAT
>JBAXBF010000526.1:0-2110 GCA_037142095.1 Chloroflexota bacterium | reverse complement strand
GCATCCAGCGCGCGCGCCCAGGCTTTGAACAATCCTTCTGCCTGGTGGTGGTCGTCTTTGCCGTACAGGACGCGCAGGTGCAGGTTGGCGCGGGCGGTCACCGCAAAGGATTCAAAGAAATGGGCGAACAAGGTTACCGGTATAATGCCGATGGTATCTCCGTGCCATTCTGTCTGGATGACGGTATAGGGTCTGCCGGAAAGATCGATGGCGGCGAAGGCGAGCGTTTCATCCATGGGAGCGTAAGCGGATGCCATACGCACGATGCCGCTGCGTTCCCCCAACGCCGTGTCAAACGCTTTTCCCAGGGCGAGCGCCACATCCTCCACCGTGTGATGAGCATCGACATGTAGATCGCCTGTGGCAGTGATGCTCAGGTCGAACAGTCCATGTACAGCGAGATGGGTTAACATGTGATCGAAAAAGCCGATGCCGGTCTGGATGGTATGCTTGCCGCTGCCGTCCAGGTTCAGCGTGAGGGTGATGTCCGTTTCGGCGGTCTTGCGGGTGATACTGGCGGTACGTGCCATAGGTTATCCAATCTCCTTCAATGCTTGAATCAACGCATCAGTATGCTCTGGCTTTCCCACACTGACACGAATATGATCCTGCAAGCCGGGCTTGTTGAAATAGCGCAACAGGATGCCGTAGCGGGCTGCCAGGTTTTCCTTGAGCTGCGCAGCGTCGACCCCGCTCACCTTGCAAAGGATAAAGTTGGCATGCGTGGAGTAAGGGCTAAGAAATGGGATTTCACTCAACAGGTTAAACAACCGCTGGCGTTCCTGGCGCAGGCGTTCGACGGTCTCTGCCAGCAGATCCAGGTGTTCCAATGCGGCGATGGCAGCCGTACTGGCAGCCACGCTGACGTTATAAGGTTGTTTGGCTTTCCAGAGGGAGGGCATCATCCAGGAAGGAAACGCCCCGTAGCCTACTCGCAGCCCGGCTAAGCCAGCCCATTTACTGAAGGTGCGCAGGACGATCAGGTTATCGCGTTGGGATGCTTTCTGTATATAACTTGCCTGCTCTCCCAGCCGTCCGTGCCCGCTGAATTCGATGTACGCTTCATCTAATACTACCAGCAGACGCAATTCCAGCAGGGCGTCGATGATGGGTGCGGGAGTCATGGAACCGTCCGGGTTGTTGGGAGTGGCGATGAAAATCAGCTTGGGATGGTGAGCATCCACCGCGGCTTGGATGACGGGCAGGTCGAGTCCAAAATCCGTCTGGCGTGGGATATTGACCACGCTTCCGGCGTTCACATCGGTATCAAACGCGTACATCCCGAATGTTGGCGGGCAATTCAAAATCTTATCCCCCGGCTCCAGTACCAGGCGCAGGATCAAGTCGATTAACTCGTCTGCCCCCGAACCCGCCAGCAAGTTTTCCTGGGGGACGCCGCTGAAGTTTGACAGGGCACTGCGCAGGGCGCGGCTTTCAGGATCCGGGTAAATATGCGGATATGCCATCTCTGCCAGCGCCTGGCGGATACAGTCTGGGATGCCGTAGGGATTCTCATTGGCATCCAGCTTAATAATATCCTGGGGAGCGCGTCCCAGCCTTGCCGAAAGGACTTCAAACGGCTCGATGGGCGTGTAGGGCGGTATGGATTCAAGGTGGCGGCGCAGAAATTGGTTTGCTTTCACGGTGTTTCTTCCTTCTCGGTCTGGTCTTGGAGGTTCATCCTCCGCGGCTAAACCTCATCTAGCGGTTAATATTACCATAAAATCCTATACATCGTACTTCATTCGTGGTAAAATTTAAATAGCAAGCCCCCATAGCTCAGTGGATAGAGCGCTGCCCTCCGGAGGCAGAAGCCCGCGTTCGAGTCGCGGTGGGGGTATTTTAATCTCCTGTTTCAAAGTGTACATTTCCTGCGATAGACAGATTTATCAATAAGGGGCTGATGGTAAATGAAACTTACAATCGAAACGGAACAAGAAGAAGATGGGCGTTGGATAGCCGAATCCTTAGAAATTCCTGGCGCTTTGGCTTACGGTGAGACGAAGCAGCAAGCGATTGCCAATGTTGAGGCGCTCGCCTTGCGTGTGATTGCAGATCGTCTGGAACACGGCGAGAGTGCGTTAATCGTGCCTGAGATTTCTTTTGTTAC
>JBAXBF010000525.1:0-2113 GCA_037142095.1 Chloroflexota bacterium | reverse complement strand
GCCGCGTTCTCACCGGTAGCGATGGAGACTGTTCCATTTTTGGCTGTTACCAGGGGTATGATCCGGTATCCCTGGTAATGGCTGCCTTCAAAGGTGATCTCTAACAAGAGAGACGATTTTAAGCGCAGATCCCAGGATTGGTCGAAGACAAAATTACCCAAGCCATAGAAAACCGGTACGGTCTTACCGCCGCCATTCAGCGGCTTGATCGCCTGGATGACGTGCGGGTGATTGCCGACCACCAGGTCGGCGCCCCAATCCAACGCCAGACGGGCATAGCGCATCTGCCCGGGGTTGGGGATGGGGTTATATTCCGGTCCCCAATGCGGCATAAAGATGACCACATCGGCGACCTTGCGCGCAGCGAGGATTGCTTTGTAAAGATTGCTGTCGGTTAACGGGGCGGTGCCGGGATGGTTTTCTCCGGCGAACACATTTTTCTCGATTTCTCCTAAGGAGATGATCGCAAAGCGCACGCCCTTCACCACAAACACAACCGGCTTTAAGGCTTCTTCCAGATTGTTTCCGCCGCCAATGGGCTGGATATTGGCTTTCTTCAGGTAAGAAAGGGTGTCCTGGAATGGGCGGAAACCGGCATTCGTAGTGGAGCAATTATTGATATGATTGGTCGCCACGCTCATCCCGTCAAAACCAGCCCGCTCCATCGCTGCGGCGTGCTCTGGTCTTCCGTTTAGCAAAATTGAGGTGTCTATACAACCGATGGGCGTACACTCGTTGCTCATCGAGCCGTTCAGCGTTCCAATGGCGAGGTCGGCATTCTGGATGATCGAACGAATGTTGCTGTAAATATAGTCGGCGTTCCCGATTTTATCGACCCCCGCCTGAACACAGCGCCCCGGCACGATTTGTCCGCTGAAGAGCAGTTTGATTTCGGGTTCTGGTTTGGGGGAGGCGGCAACGTTAAGCAGCGCAACCAGGATTAACCCAGCCAATGATAAAAACATTTTATTTTTTGTCATATATTCCCTTCCAGTGCGCAGTTGATATCTTGTAGAACGCTGGCATCTGGTTCTGTGCGGCGGGCATTCTCAAGACTCTGGTGAGCCTGGCTGCCGCCTATATTCCCTAATGCCCAGGCGGCATGGGCCCGGATCAAGGCTTCACCTTCCTGTCCCAATGTCTGGGAGAGGATGGGAATCGCCTGCGGGTCGGCGCTGTTTCCCAGACAGACTGCTACGTTGCGCAGATAGCCGCGCCGTTTTGCCCGCTTGATGGGTGTATTTTTGTATTTGAGGTTGAAGGCTTGGGGAGTCGCGGTAAGACCGAACGTCATTTCTTGGATCAAATCTACTTTTCCTTCTTGAACTTCTCCAGCCCTGCGTTTGTTCCAGGGGCAGACCTGCTGGCAAATATCGCAGCCGAAAACCCAATCTCGCATGGCTGGGCGCAGATCACGCGGGATGCTGCCCTTCAGCTCGATGTTCAGATAGGCGAGGCAGCGGCGGCTGTTCACCGTCCGCTCGGGACGGATGCAGGCGGTGGGACATGCCTGGATGCAGCGCGTGCAGCTTCCGCAGCGATCCTGGACAAACGCTTCGTCCGGTGTTAGTTCGGCTGCGCTGAAAATTTCCGCGAGCAAAGTATAGGAACCGTGTGCCGGGTGAATGAGACAGCCGTTCTTGCCGATCCAGCCCAGACCGGCGCGTTGTGCCAGATCCCGTTCCAATACTGCGCCTGTATCGGTGTACCAGCGCTGGGAGATGGCTGCCGGGCTGTGTTCAGCGATGAAGCTCGCCAGGGCTGCCAGGCGGCGGGGCAGGATGTCATGGTAATCACTGCCACAGGCATAGGCGGCTATTTTACCTGTTAATGGGGGAGAGGTTAATCCACCATTCGTCCTATCATGGGGTAAAAACGGGTTGGAGGGGAGTGCCAGTTCTGCGCTGGGATAGTGCAGAGCGAGCATCAGGATCGAACGGGCTTCAGGCAGGATGGCTTGCGGGTTGGAACGTAGATTGCGGGAGCGTTCAGTCGCCAGGTAACTCATCTCAGCCTGGCAGCCGTCTTTTAGCCATTGATCAAAGAGCGCAAACGAGGCGGGCGGCGCGGGGGTGGTAACACCCATCAAAGCAAATCCCTGGCGTTGCGCTTC
>JBAXBF010000524.1:0-2131 GCA_037142095.1 Chloroflexota bacterium | reverse complement strand
ACTCGCCCCAGAAGGGTTTCCCCGCCGCAGCCGGGCACCCGGGACACCCCTCCGGTTCGCGATATTTACACGCTTCACAATCGATACCGCAGCGCGCCATATATGGATTAGCCATCTCATTACCTCCTATGGATAGAATGAGCGTTTTGTGATATATGCAAGTTCTGTTTGGAGGAGGATTATCCTTTAATATGTGAGGGATGCGGTTTAATCGGGAAAAAAGTACAGGTTGAAGCCTTCAATTCACAGGATAAACAGGATAACGAGGAGATATCAAGGATAGGATTTTTCTTCGTATCCTTAATATCCTTGTTATCCCTTGTATCCTGTGAATTAAACCGGTTGAAATTTATCGGTTGAAATTTAATATTGACGATACTATCAGAATGAGCGTAAAATTAATTTATCGAGATTGGCGAGTCTGGGGAACCTCTATATATAAGGATGGTATTTATGCTTCGTGTACTATTATGCCTGTCATTACTCATCACTTTATTGTCGGTTACCGGGTGTAACCTTCGGAAATCTTCACCGACGACATCGGGTTCGCTGCGGGATGCGCGTAAGGGGTTCACCACCACACTTGTTCGCAAAGAGTCGTCGCAAGAACCGCTGGCAACACCGCCGGCGTCCATGTTCCAGGTCGTCAACTATAAGGCTCCGGGCGGGATGTATCCTGCTTACCTGACAAATGACCCAAATGATGGGAAGAAGCACTCGGCGATTATCTGGATCACCGGAGGTGACTGCAATACTATCGGGAATGTGTGGTCCCCCGCGTCACAAGACAATGACCAAACAGCAAGTGCTTATCGCAATGCAGGTATGATTATGATGTTCCCTTCTCTACGTGGGGGTAATATGAATCCAGGATTTCATGAATCTTTCCTGGGCGAGGTAGATGATGTACTGGCTGCGGCTGACTTTCTCGCCGCGCAACCATCTGTAGATCCAAAGCGGATATATTTAGGTGGACATAGTACGGGTGGTACGCTGGTATTGTTGACCGCAGAATGCTCCGATCGTTTTCGTGCGGTGTTTTCTTTTGGTCCGGTGGATGATCCGCGCAGCCATAGTATAAGCTACATCACCTTTAATCCCCGCACAGAGCGTGAAGTGACACTACGTTCTCCAGGCAAATGGTTGCACTGCATTAAGTCCCTTGTGTTCGTTATTGAAGGTGAAGAAGAGAGTAACATCAATTCGCTACGTACATTAGAACGGAAATCCACAAACCCCTATGTCCACTTCTTACCGATAAAACAGAAGACTCATTTTAGTGTGCTCTCTGGTGCAAATGATGTAATTGCGAAGAAGATTCTCCAGGATACCGGTGAAACGACAAATATTTCACTTACTGCGGCAGAAATCAGATGAGGTTTCATCTCCCTTGCTCCGCTGCAAGAAGACTCTTAAAAACTGGGGGCGAATTTTAATTCGCCCCCAGTTTATGCTGATGCAAATGGTTGTAGCAACACTGGTTACTTCGCTATCTTCGCCGCCTCCGGGCAGTTCGTTGGCGCCTTGAAGGGCTGGGCTTTATCTCCGATGCACCAGAGGTAGCCTGCGGTGCGGAAGAAGAGACGGTTCCCTGCCGCGTACCAGGAGGCGTGGCCAAATGTCCCGGTCTGTCCGCAGTAGACCTTGCGATCCCATTCTGGATCGACCACGTTAATGTCATCTTCCAGCAGATTCTGGGTGATCTGTCCGGCTTGCTTGATCGAGATCACCCGGCTTCCCCCCGAACCAACGATGTGGTCACCGGTAACTATCGGGCTGTTCCAGGAAATACCGGACTTGTAGGTAGCCAGTCTCTTGCCGGTCAGCAGGTCCCATGTCCCGTTGTCGTTGTAGATTACTCCGTTGTAGACCATGCCGGTGTCTTCGCCACATCTCGCCATCGTATCCTTCCAGAGTTCGGTACATTCTACTTCATCTTCGGAGATTACTTTCAGCCGTGATACCCCGATAGGATAGGGTGAGGCGTCTCCGCCGCTTTTCCAGACATAAAGATCGCCGACGGCAATGGGGGTTTGACCCTTAAAGCTGGGGGGCATTGTCTTGCAGACCACTTTCCCGTCGCTCAATCGGTACAGTTGCTTGCTGGCGTCTGCGATGAAGTCCAGGTCTT
>JBAXBF010000523.1:0-2158 GCA_037142095.1 Chloroflexota bacterium | reverse complement strand
ATATTTGCTGAATGCGGATCCACTACAAGTATATCCGCTCTTTACAGAAAATATCTCTCTCGGGTGGTTAACAAGATTGCAATTTACTCAAATCACCCGGGGTATCCTGAGGAGTCATCACCCTTGCGCCCCCGACCCGCGCGAAGGATGGTGTTATCCGAAATGGTTCGATTTACATTGGCTTGCGCCCAATCCCAACTTGCTATCGGCGAAATGACGGATTGGTTTATTTTGTTCACGGATGCTCGATCGCCTCCCAACCGGAGAAAGCTGGCGCTTCCACAGTGTAAAAATTACTCTGAGGAAAACATTAGGTTTTTTTCAGAGTAGTTTTACCACCTTAGGAACACCAATTGTATAAACGTCGGGATTAACCGTATGGACACATGGTAGAATTCTTTAACATTAGAAAAGTAAACTGCAGAAAAAGCAATTCTATAAGGAGGAAGGAATCAACGATGCAACCCTTTAGCCCAGAAGTGGAACAGGAAATGAAGAAATACTATGAAACGCTCTCCGAAAAAGATCAACGTCATTTTGCTGCACTGATGTCGCTGATAGTGGGACAAGGAGGCCAAAAGTATATCGCAGAGCGATTGGGTTGTAGCGAACGGACGGTGGAGCGGGGCGTGAATGATCTGGAAAGCCTACCGGAGCAGCCCAAATACGATCCACGGATCCGCAAGCCAGGCGGAGGGCGCAAGACGTATGATGTCACGTATCCCGAGATCGATCGTTGCTTTCTGGAAGTGGTGAAAGGTCATACGGCGGGAGATCCGATGGATGAAACGAAAAAATGGACGGACTTAACCCCCCAGGAAATTGCGGATTGGTTGGAAAAAGATCATCAGATCCGGGTCAGTCATACGGTCGTGCGCAAATTACTCAAAAAGCACCATTTTGGACATCGCCAGGCGCAAAAGAAACAAACTCAAAAAAACGTGCCAGGCCGGGATGAGCAGTTCAAGAAGATTGCGCAACTCAAAGCCGAATATCAAGCGGCAGGGAATCCGATCATCAGTATCGACACAAAAAAGAAGGAAGCCTTGGGGAATTTTTATCGGGAGGGCAAGCTGTACACGCAACAGGAAGTGGTCGTCTTCGATCATGATTTCCCAAGTTTAGGGGATGGAACCCTGGTCCCCTATGGGATCTATGATGTCGTTCACAATCTTGGCTATATGTATATCAACACGAGTAAAGACACGAGTGAATTTGTCTGCGATTGTATTCGTCTTTGGTGGAATCAGTATGGGAAACACCTCTATCCGAAGGCAACTTCGATTTTAGCTTTGAGCGATGGGGGTGGGAGTAATAGTGCGAGTCATTATATTTTCAAGGAAGATCTGCAGAAATTGGTGGATGGGCTCGGGGTGGAACTCCGCATCGCGCATTATCCAGCCTATTGCTCTAAATTTAACCCGATTGAACATCGTCTGTTTTCGCAAGTTACTCGGGCCTGCCAGGGGGTCATCTTTACGAGTGTCGCGTTGGTAAAAGAACTGATGGAGAAAACCAAAACCAATAAAGGTTTGCATGTCTTTGTGGATATCATCGATAAGGTTTATCAGACCGGACGAGAGGTAGCCAAAGATTTCAAAGAAACCATGCGCATCGTTTTTGATGAGGTTCTACCCAAATGGAATTATGTGGCCAAACCACTTGCGACAGTGATTTAATTGGTGTTACTTAGTGATGGAGATGGGAGCAGAAGTATAACGCAATCACGAACCTTAAAGAAATCAAAAAACATACCATGACAGTTATTTAATTGGTGTTACTAAAGAAACCAGAACCTGGTTGGCGATGGTTGCGAGCTTCATGTTAATATCCACCCAAAACAGCCGCCCGCTTTTATCTTTGGCCTGCCATTCGAAATATTGCGCTCCCTGGGTCGCTGCTTTCCTGATCCATTCCAAAGCGTTTTCCTGGGTATAGGGTGGAACACCGGAACTGATGGCATGAATATCGAGTAGCAATGCTTCGCTGTGAGTATATCCATACATCTCCAACATCTTTCCATTGACATCGAGGATGGCACCAGTTTGAGCGTCCTGAATCACGATCGCATCATTGATCGAGTGATAGATGGCCTGGAATCGTTCTTCCGACCGCCGCAAGTGTTGGACCGATTGCTCGTTATTCCGCAAAATTAACC
>JBAXBF010000522.1:0-2158 GCA_037142095.1 Chloroflexota bacterium | reverse complement strand
CGGATGTACACGGCCAAAGCACACACCAAATCAACTCTTTTTGCTACTTAAGCCTCAGATTCTTGTCTAGATCTTTCTCGATATAGTGAACATATACATCAGCAATATTATTGATTAGGCAGGGTCGAAATTGTTTACGATCGTCAAGAATGACGCATTCACCCGCAATCAATTTCTTTATGGTGTCTGGGAACTGCTTTGGCTTATGATAATTATTATTTATACCTACATACCTGTGTGCACGAGTAATTAGGTGGTTTAAGCCTGATTCTATTATTATCTTTTCTGATTCTACTTTTGTTTCGCCGTAAACGCTTCTTGGTTTATAGCGATCAGTTTCGACATAATTCCCTTCATTTTCTTTACCTCCGTAAACTGACTCGGAACTGGAGAATATTATTGGCGTGTTATTGATTTTTGCTACTTCAACAATATTTTTTGTACTCTGAATATTTGGGATACGCACTTTCTCAGCGTCTTGATCAACGATTGCGGCAGCGTGAATAATAACATCAGGTGTAAAAGTTTCTACAGTAGATTTCAAACTTTTTAGATCTAAGAGGTCAATTGGATTTGTTGGGTCACTTTTTGAAATCCCGAGAATATCGTAACTGTCTTTGTATATCTCAATGAATTTAGAGCCAAGAAAGCTAGTAGAACCTGTGAGAAGTATTTTCTTCATAGGTTAGTCGGCTAACGAACTAGGAGGGACACTAGAGAAATAACACATGACGTCACAGTCTTCTTCTTTTAACTCCATCATTTCGAATTTGTCACGAACAATTAAAGTAAATCGTTTGTTATCTAGGTATTTATCTTTGAACTCTACGTAACTTGTATTGAAGTCTACGTCTCCTAATTCTGATTTGGTTATATCTGGTTTTCTTACTTTAACGACTTTTGGTATTCCAGCTTCTGTTTGAATCTGTTTATCAAATCGATATATTGGCCCAGAATCAGTATCTTTCACGATATGACCATAACCACCTGCCAGTTTCATTAGTTCCTGATATTCCCCATCTGACTGAGCGAAGAAACAAATCCAGTCAGCGACAAGTTCTTTTTCTTCTACATATCTGTTTTTGAGTGCAATACACTTAGTAACCAGATTCTTCACTAATTCTTCAAAGTTGTTGGTCATAAAGATATATTATCAGGTTTTGGTACTTGTTTCCGCCTGATTATGAGTAAGCCACTAACAATTACGTTGATGAGTAAATTCGTCACAGGGTAGAGCCATGTGAGTAATGAGTAGTTGGCTAGTGCCATCAGCCCTAGTAGATTGCGTACAGCTCCCATCTCCCAGGTGAAAAGTGTTTCAGAGTATGGTGATTTCCACGACTTTCTGATGGTTGGCAGATTCGCAAGTGTATTGATGGTGATAATCAAAATATTGGAAATGGCTGGTTGTTTAGCAAATACCCAGACTAGAATAGCAACTAAGGCAATGATAAACGTAATAGTGTCAAACTTGGTTATATCCTTCTGACCATTTTTTAGTCCCAGGATGAAGATTGTGAGACAAAGAATAGCCGTTGCTAGAGTAACAAATGCTCCTGCCCCGCCGTGTCCGAGTATTTGGAGAGCAAAAATGATGAAAGTTACGAATGCTCAGATAAACCAACTATAGATATAAGGTTTTGTTGTCCCCTTTATGGTGTCCCTAATATATGGCATGTAACCTATGAAGGTCAAAACTACGGCAATGATTCCAATTACATCTTTCATTACAATATTTTATCAGGTTCTGACGATTTGAAATATGATCTATTTTGATCTAGTGAAGTTGCGGGACTAGGATTCGAACCTAGGAATACGGCTTCAAAGGCCGCTGTGATACCACTTCACCATCCCGCAAAATATTGATATACAACTGGGTATTTTAACATGACCCTACTATCTAGTATAATGCATCAGTTACCTAACGTTAAGTAGGGTAACATTGCCGAGGTGGCGAAATGGTAGACGCGCACGCTTGAGGTGCGTGTCCTGTAAAAAGGATGGAGGTTCAAGTCCTCTCCTCGGCACAAGAAGAGATAGCAAAATATCTGCAAAGAAAATATTGCTATGCCTGGTAGACAATATGCAAATATAATAATTTTGAAGCTTAAGTAGCATTTTGCGTTGATTGTCCGGCAGAAACTACCTGTTTCCAAAT
>JBAXBF010000521.1:0-2178 GCA_037142095.1 Chloroflexota bacterium | reverse complement strand
CTTTGACATTCCGGTACCGCTGCCCGCCTGAAATCGCAGTAATTACGCTGGTCGCATAATTTACTAACCAGGGACTGGAACTCGCCGTTTTCTCAAATTCGGCGACATATTCGGGAACACAGAAAATAGCTTATCATTACTGCGTTAGCACCTGATGAACTTTGACCGCCAGGTCATTTAGCGGAAAAGGTTTTTGAATGAAATACACATCTTCGTCCAACACTCCTTGATCAGCGATAATGTCGGAAGTATACCCGGACATAAACAGGCATTTCATATCTGGACAGATAGCTTTGACATGCTCAGCCAGTTTACGACCATTCATACCAGGCATCACCACATCGGTTATCAAAAGATGAACATCTCCACTAGCGTGCTCCTGTATTATGTTAAGCGCCTTTTCAGGGGTACTGGCAACCAACACAGTATACCCCTGCGCTTCGAGCGTATCCTTGCCAAGTTCCAGCAACGATTCCTCATCCTCGACCATCAACACAGTTTCCATTCCACGCGGCGTATTTTCTTCTTTCTCTGAGACGGTTATTGGAATTGCCTTAGATTCGGATCGGGGAAGATAAATTTTAAATGTAGTTCCCTGTCCAGGCTCGCTGTAGACATTGATGTATCCGTTGTTTTGCTTGACAATCCCATAAACGGTTGCCAATCCTAATCCAGTACCCTTGCCAACATCCTTGGTCGTATAAAACGGCTCAAAGATATGGGAAAGTGTCTCGTGGTTCATCCCACTACCATTGTCGCTGACTGACAATAGGACATATTTACCTGGAGTCAATTCCGCATATTGAGCACAATCTGCTTCATCAAATCCAATATTAGTCGTCTCTATCGTAATCTTACCGTCTCCAGCAATCGCATCGCGGGCGTTGACCAGCAAATTTGCCAGAATCTGATCGATATGAGTAGGGTCCACTTTCACATTCCACAGGTCATCACCTGGATGCCAAACCAGATCAATATTTTCACCGATCAACCTTCTAAGCATCTTGAGCATATTTCCGACAGTATCGTTCAAATCCAGTATCTTGGGAATAGCGATTTGTTTGCGGGCAAACGCAAGCAGTTGGCGGGTAAGATCGGCGGAAGATTGGGTAGCTTTGAGGATTTCCTGAAGGTCAGGATAAATGGATTGATTGGGAGAAGTTTTTGCTATTGCCATCTCAGAATGCCCCATGATCACCCCCAGCATGTTGTTGAAGTCGTGCGCCACCCCGCCCGCCAGGCGTCCAATGGATTCCATTTTCTGAGCTTGGAACAGTTGCTCGCTCAATTTCTCTTTTTCTTCTTCGGCTCTCCTACGCTCGGTAATGTCCTTACCAAATACCGATATCCCGAACACCTTACCATCGCATTTGAGAAGATTGAACGTCAATTGCATCATTACTGACCCTGTATAAGCTATATAGTCCATTGAATACGGACCTTCTTTGAGAGCTCGCTGATAGAATTCGCGCCACAGCTTAACAAAATCTTCGGTCGGAAAAAGATCCTCTGGTCGCATACCTTTCTGAATGGAAATTCCGCGCTTGTGTAGAAAATAGTCACGAAGACCGTGGTTAAATGTTTGCAATCCATAATTATCGGGGTCAACAGACCAGATCATGTCAGATGTACTGTCAACAATTGCTTTTGTCATCGTTTGCGACTCAACCAACGCCATTTCATATTGCTTACGTTCAGTAATGTTCTGGATGACAGCCACAGTTTGAACAAGGGCACCAAAGGTATCCCGGATTGAGGTTACGCTAATATTTGCCCAGACCACGTCCCCATTCTTATGTAGGTAGCGTTTCTCAAGAATAAAATTGTCTATCTCTCCCTTAACTATCCGTTTAATTTGTTCAAGATTAGCTGCCAAGTCATCAGGATGGGTGATTTGGGTAAAGATCATCCCCATAAGTTCTTCCATACTATAACCTAACATATCACAGAACAACGGACTGATCTGAATCCACTTCCCATCTTTGGCTGAAACAACCACAATCGATTGATCGAACAGGCTGTGGTAACGCTCTTCGCCGTCACGTAAGGCTTCCTCAGCCTGCTTACGATCCGTGATGTCTGTGATCATGCCGAAAGCCCCATCAAAGCGACCCTCTGCATCCGTGATGGCAGTAGCTGACACAATAGCCCAGAGTCTGTTGCCATTCTTTTGCCGAA